>NZ_AJVB01000378.1:0-3823 GCF_000278445.1 Rhodococcus sp. R1101 | reverse complement strand
GGGACAAGACGTCATGCTCACCAACAAGGCCGCCGTCGAACTACTCGAACCGGGTGATCATGTGGCGCTGCGCGCACTTGTGGAGGACATGCCGCCCGGAGAGTCGCGCACACTCGACTTCGCGCTCTCCAGCGGTGGATACACCGAGCTTCGCATCAGTCGTGTGGCCGGCACCGAAAGCGGTGCACTGTTCCTTCTCGATGTCGACGAGACCCGAGCGCCCGTACGTCGGCGGGCTACGTTGCAGGACGCGACCTCTCGGTTGCGATCCCGCCTGGCCGAATTGCGTTCCAGTACCGGCTCGATCGCGATCCTCGGCGAGGCAGGAAGCGGGCGGAGTTGGGCTGCACGAGAGTTTGCGGCAGATCCGATGTGGGCCATCGACGCCGCCCACGTGGTCGCCGAAGGCGAGCGCAATTGGTCTGCGAGGCTGCTCGAGCACGTCGAGACAGGACCCGAGCACGTCCTGATCGAACACGTCGACCTTGCCCCTGATTCCATCCTCGCGCTGCTGGCGTCTCTCGCTTCACGCGTTGACGGACCGAGATTCGTGTTCACCGCCGATCCCGCCGACACCGTCCGCCCCGCCGCCCGGGAGCTGTTCGCCCGTTGCGGCGCGCAAGTGACGGTGCCGGCTCTACGACAGCGGATCCGTGAACTTCCGGCGCTCGTCGCTGCGCTTTCGACCGAGCTCGGACGTTCGGAGATTCGTTTGGGGCCCAGTGCATTGGCAGCACTGTCGGAACACACGTGGCCGGGCAATCTCGTCGAACTGCGCGCAGTCCTCAGCGCCATTTCCGACAAGGAAGGCGCGATGATCCGGGTCGAGGACCTGCCCGAACCGTATCGTGCACCCGCTCGGGTGGCTCGTCTGGGCGGCCGCGAACGCGCCGAGCGGGAAGCGATCATCGAAGCATTGCAGGAAAGCGGCGGTAACAAGGTGCATGCGTCCGCCCTCCTCGGCATCAGCCGCACAACGCTGTACAGCCGGATCCGGGCTCTCGACATCAAGATGTGACCGATTGCTGTCCAATGCTTGAACAGTTCCGCCACCTCTTCGGAAGGCACGATGAATGTGTTCCACATCATATGCATCACCCCCAGGAGGTTGTGGCATGACAGGTGTTGCCGAGCAGGCGGTTTCAGCGAAAGTTCGTGATTTCCTCGCCGGTACCAAATTGCTGTACATCGACGGCCGTTTCGTCGATGCAGCATCCGGTCGCACGTTCGTCACGTACGATCCCGCCACGGGCGAGCATCTCGCCGACGTCGCCCACGGTGAAGCCGCCGACATCGACCGCGCCGTCCGAGCCGCACGCCGCGCATTCGACGAGGGACCGTGGGCCTCGATGAAGCCGAACGAACGTGAGCGTCTCATCTGGCGGGTCGGCGATCTGCTCACCGAGCGAGCTGCCGATTTCGGCCAGCTCGAGGCTCTCGACAACGGCAAATCCGCTGCGATCGCATCGGCTGTCGACACCGCTTGGGCAGCCGACGTCTTCCGGTACTACGCCGGCTGGGCCACCAAGATCGAGGGCAGTACGGTCAACGTCTCCATGCCGTTCGCGCCGAGCGGTCAGTTTCACGCTTACACGCTGAGGGAGCCGGTCGGAGTCTGCGGGCTGATCGTACCGTGGAACTTCCCCCTGCTGATGGCGTCGTGGAAGCTCGCACCCGCTCTCGCAGCCGGTAACACTGTGATCCTCAAACCCGCCGAACAGACACCGCTGACCGCACTGATGCTCGCCGAAATCTTCGAGGAGGCAGGCTTCCCGCCCGGCGTGGTCAACGTGGTACCCGGCTTCGGTGACGCAGGGGCCGCGCTGTCAGCGCACGAAGACGTCGACAAAATCGCCTTCACGGGCTCCACCGAGGTCGGAAAGAAGATCGTCGACGCGGCCCGAGGCAACCTCAAGAAGGTCACCCTCGAACTCGGCGGTAAGAGCCCGAATATCGTTTTCGCCGACGCCGATTTCGATGCAGCCGTGCGAGGCTCACTCAACGCATGGCTCTTCAACCACGGCCAGTGCTGCGTCGCCGGCACACGCCTGTACGTCGAGAACACCATCTTCGAACGTTTCACCCAAGCAGTCGCCGAGGCCGCGAGCAAAGTCAAGATCGGTCCGGGTCTCGACCCCATGACCGAGCTCGGCCCGCTCGTGTCGCAGGAACAACTCGACCGGGTCACCGGCTACCTGCGCGACGGGCTCGCGGACGGCGCGCGGGCCCTGACAGGTGGTCGGCGCTGGGGCGAGACCGGATACTTCGTCGAGCCGACCGTCTTGGTCGACGTGAAGCCGGAGTTCAGTGTCGTGCGGGAGGAGATCTTCGGGCCGGTCGTCGCCGCGATGCCGTTCGATGCCGATGACGGCATCGTCACCGCCGCCAACAGCTCGATCTACGGCTTGGCTGCCGGCATCTGGACCCGTGACATCTCGAAGGCACACCGCACCGCGCGTCTTCTGAAGGCCGGATCGGTATGGATCAACCAGTACAACGGCTTCGATACGGCCATGCCGTTCGGTGGCTACAAGCAGTCCGGCTGGGGTCGCGAACTCGGTGGGGCCGCCATCGACCTCTATACCCAGACCAAAGCCGTCAACGTCGCGCTCTGACATCCCCGCACCCCGCACTCAACAGGAGAGCACATATGAAGACCAAGGCTGCTGTTCTACTCGAGGCCGGAAAGCCCTTCGAGATCATGGAACTCGACCTGGACGGCCCCGGGCCCGGCGAGGTACTCATCAAGTACACCGCGGCGGGACTGTGCCATTCCGATCTGCACCTGACCGACGGCGACCTCCCGCCGCGCTATCCCATCGTCGGCGGCCACGAGGGCTCGGGCATCATCGAGGAAGTCGGACCCGGGGTCACGAAGGTCAAGCCCGGCGATCACGTGGTGTGCAGTTTCATCCCCAACTGCGGGACCTGCCGATACTGCGCCACCGGCCGACAGAACCTGTGCGATATGGGCGCCACGATCCTGGAGGGATCGATGCCCGATGGAAGCTTCAGATTCCGCTCCGGTGAGCTGGAATTCGGCGCCATGTGCATGCTCGGGACATTTTCGGAGCGGGCCACGATATCTCAGCACTCGGTCGTCAAGGTGGACGACTGGCTGCCCCTCGAGACCGCGGTTCTCGTCGGCTGCGGCGTCCCTTCGGGATGGGGGACCGCTGTGTACGCCGGCGGCGTCCGGGCCGGTGACATCGTTGTCGTCTACGGCATCGGCGGTCTCGGTATCAACGCGGTGCAGGGTGCGGTGCAAGCCGGAGCACGGTACGTGGTCGTGGTCGATCCACTCCCCTTCAAACGGGAAACCGCGCTGAAATTCGGGGCCACCCATGCCTTCGCCACTGCAGAGGAAGCCGCAGCGAAGGTGAACGAGCTGAGTTGGGGCCAAGGCGCGGACCAGGCGCTGATCCTGGTAGGTACGGTCGACGAAGAGGTGGTCGCGGCTGCGACCGCCGTGATCGGTAAGGGCGGCACCGTCGTCATTACCGGCTTGGCCGATCCGACCAAACTGACCGTGCACGTGTCCGGCGCCGATCTGACGCTGAACGAGAAGACAATCAAGGGGACGCTGTTCGGGTCGGCCAACCCGCAATACGACATCGTCCGACTGTTGCGTATGTACGACCAGGGCGAGTTGAAGCTCGACGAACTCGTCACGACCCGCTACTCACTCGAAGAAGTCAACAAGGGCTACGAGGATCTGCGTGCCGGCAGGAACATTCGCGGCGTCATCGTGCACGAGCGGTAGCGGACCTGCCCACCCGCAAGCGCGTGCGGGATCCTCTGCCCCGGCACACCGGTGATCTCA
>NZ_AJVB01000377.1:0-3839 GCF_000278445.1 Rhodococcus sp. R1101 | reverse complement strand
CCCACTGATCACCCCTCCCCCGGCAAGCGGGGTGTGGTCGATCGTGGGCCCGAAGACCACCTCGTTCGGAAAACCGTCGGCGTCGGTGAATCGGAACGCCGCGACG
Organism: Rhodococcus sp. R1101; assembly: GCF_000278445.1. Classification (NCBI taxonomy): domain Bacteria; kingdom Bacillati; phylum Actinomycetota; class Actinomycetes; order Mycobacteriales; family Nocardiaceae; genus Rhodococcus; species Rhodococcus sp. R1101. Next base: position 3,733 of record NZ_AJVB01000377.1, on the reverse strand, counting down.
GCAAGTCGCTCTTCCGGTGAGCCGGTGTCGATCCATTCGACGTCGATGCCCTCGGCCGCGACCCGCTCCGCGACATCGCGGAGATCGTCGAGGTCGTCGACCTCCCAGGTGATGGCCCGGATCCGGTCCTCGTCCGCGGGGTACAACGCAATGCGGTGGTGATGGTCGTCGAGCCGGATCAGCAGTGGATCGCTGTCGTCGACTCGGGGGCGTGCCTGCAGGCCGAGCAGATCGACCAAGACCTGACGCCAGGTGTCGAGATCGGAGACATCGACACTCAGAGCGCCCAAGCGGGTGATGCTCATATCGTCCTCTGTTTCGAAAGGGGTGCCGCGGCGAGCGGCTAGCTGGGAAGGAATTGCTCGGCGTGAATGCGCTCGGCCGGCAGGCCGAGTTCGACCAGCCGGTCGTGCGCGGCGGCGAGCATCGCGGGAGGTCCACAGAGATAGGCGGTAGTACGGGGGTCACGAACGTCGTCCGCGGTGAGGACGCTGACCGGGTTTCCGGTGAGGACTCCGTCGATGGAGGTCGGCTCATCGGACACGACCCGGACGTCGAGAGTGCGCATGAAACTCTGCCGTGCACGGAGTTCGTCGAGGTGGAACAGATCCGCTTCCCTGGTACATCCGAATACCAGGCGGATCGGGGTGTCCTCGCGAGCGGTCTGCAGATTCTCGAGCATGGACAGCATCGGCGCGAGACCGGTGCCGCCGGCGATCATCAACGTGGGGCCGGATTCCTCCACGAGACCGAATGCGCCGCTGGGGCCTTCGATTTCGATCTTGTCGCCGACCACGGCACCGTTGCGGAGATAGTCCGACATCGCCCCCGACGGCAGGACCCGGATGGTGAAGGTGAGCTTCTTGCGGTCGCGCTCACCCGAGGCCATCGAGTACGAGCGCCACTCCTCGGTACCCGGCACCTGCATCCGGACGTACTGCCCCGCGCGGAAGGCGAACCGGACGGATTTCGGCAGTTTGAGCACGAGTTCCACCACCGACTCTCCGAGCCAGGTGATCGCCCCGACCTTGGCGGTGGCGGCGACGAGCGGGTAGTCGTCCAGCATCGAGGCCGGATAGTCGAGTTCGACTTCACTGTCCGCGCACGCCACCGACTGGCACAACAGGCGCTGTCCGTCGCGGATCTCGTCCTGTCGCAAGGAGAACACTCGATCCCGAGGCATCTGGAGGTCGCCGCGAACGACCTTGCCGACGCAGGTGCCGCACGTACCGACGGTGCACTGGCTGACCAGGCGGACCCCGGCGGCCTCTGCCGCCTCGAGGACCGTCGAGCCTGCAGGCACGGTCACCGTCTTGGTGCCGTCCGCGAACGTCAGGTCCACGGTGTGGGTGACATCTGTACCGGACGTCGCGACCGCTTCGGTCGGGGTGATCGTCATGGCTCAGTCCTCGTCGAGGTAGGGCGACTCGAAGAAGCCCCGGGGGTGACGAGCTGCCATCTTGCGCCACGCGATGATGGAATAATCCATGTCGCACAGCATCTCGTTGTTCCAGCCGTCGAAGCGGGTGTAGTGCTCCTCGGTGGCCTCACGCGCGAAGACGTCACTGTTGTTGAAACCTTCCAGTGCCAGCGGCAGCATGAAGTTGTCGTACTTGAAGTTGAATTCCGCGATCTCCTCGTCGGTACGGGCGCGGGTAGCGATGACTTCCCAGTACTCGTGATGATGATCGTCGATCGGGACATAGAACTCGTACTGGACGTGATCGGTGATGGGCCAGTGTTCGACCATCAGGACACCGGGAACCCACAGCGATGTGCGGAAGTAGTGCGGCACCGTGCCGCGAGCCTTCATGTTGACCTTGGGGTTGTCGAGAACCGGCTGGTACAGGTCGGGACGGTCGTAGCGGTTCATCACACCCTTGGGACCGTTCTCGATGTCGATCTCCTCGGTCGCGGAGTCGGTGAGAGCGTTGACGCCGAGAGGCAGAGCGCGGTCCAGAGCGACAAGGATCTGGTTGTCCCAGTGCACCAGCAGGTGCCCCGGGTCGAGGCCGTTCTCGGCCGCGAGGCGCCAGTTGCCGACCAGCTTGCGGTGGATCCCCCGGATCACGATGCCCTCGTCGAGTAGGTGCGGAACCGGAGAATCGTTGGGATCGTTGGTGACCGGTGCAGGAAGATCGTTGGCGAGCGGCGGAGGGGTGCCGAAATCCTCCTCACCCACGAACACGTAGATGATCCCGTTGACCTCTTCCACCGGGTAGGTCCGGATGCCGGCCTTTCCGATCAGTGAGTCGTCGGGGTTGCCGACGATCGTCGTGAGGCTTCCGTCCTCGAGTCCGTAGGTGAAGCCGTGGTACCAGCAGGTGATCGTGCCCTCGGACAGGCACATCGGTTTCGCCGAGAGCTTCACCCCGCGGTGGATGCACCGATCGGATACCGCGTAGGCCTTGCCGGCGCTGCGGCGCAACGCGATGTCATGTCCACCGATGGTGACGCCCTTGGCGCTGCCGTCCTCGAGCTCGTGGGAGAGCAGAGCGGGATACCAATGGTTGGCGAAACCCCAGTCTGCCTGGACATATGGGGCGTACTGGCGGGTGACTCCCGCCGACGATCCGCTGTGCGAGATAGCGGTCATGGGACAACCTCCCTGGAGGTGGTGGGTGGGGTTTCGGTCGGCTCGTGGGCCGGCACGACCGCGAGGGACCCGGAAGCCGGGTTTCGGAGAAGTGTGGGGTGACACATCGCTGTGTCTGAAGCCACAGTATCGAAGTTTCATGAAACATCAATAGAAAATCCACGGAATTTACATTGAAGACATGCGCGCAATCTTGATACCGTGAACTCGCGCGGCGCCACCGCCGCGGGGCGCAAGCCCGGGCCGATCGCGGAAGACAGTGATGACCAGCGCAGACTCCGAGCCGACCAGCGGTACCGCACCCCTGCCCACCGGCAGACGCTGGCATCTCGCCGAGAACGCCTACGAGGACGCGCTGACGTCCTTCGAGTTCGCGATCCTCCAAGCCGAGGGCGGCTTCCAGCGCTTCGCCATCCAGGCGATCCGAGCCGCCACAGATCTCGACCTGGCATTCAACGAGATCGTGGCGTTGCACGTCGTGCGAATGCAGGAGCGGTCCAAGGACACCGCGACGATCGCCCAGCTGACCAACCGGGAGGATCTGCCGAACCTGCAGTACAACCTCCGCAAGCTCGTCAGTCTCGGCCTACTCGAACGACGGAAGGCCGGCACCTCCTCGGTCTTCACCGTCACCGAGAAGGGTCGGGCCGTCACCGACCGTTATGCCCAGCTGCGTCGCGAAACCCTGGTGTCCAACCTCGAGGAACTGAGCGACATCACGACGAAGTTGCGGCACGCGTCGCGATCGATGCAGGTACTCACCGGCTTGTACGAAGCCGCGAGCCGCGAACTCGCCACCCTCAACACCGCCGTCCTGTTCGAACCTCTCGAGAACGGGTCGCGTCCCCGGCGCTCGACGAAGCGCACTTCCGACTGAGCGACGCCGCTTCGGTCGGATGCTCATGCGAGAACGGCCCCGGAGTCGGACTCCGAGGCCGTTCTTGTAGGGCATTTCTCAGTAGGCGCCGTCGCTGGCGAGCACCGCCTTGACGGTCTTACCGATGATCAACACATCCGAGACCATCGACCAGTTCTCCACATACGACAGATCCAACCGCACCGACTCGTCCCACGACAGATCCGACCGACCCGACACCTGCCACAACCCGGTCACACCCGGACGCACCAACAACCGGC
>NZ_AJVB01000376.1:0-3848 GCF_000278445.1 Rhodococcus sp. R1101 | reverse complement strand
CGACCGGTACACTTGTCGCCGGTGCGGCGGTGACCGTCGAGCCGGGTGTGTACTTCTCGGGGCGCGGAGGCGTGCGGATCGAAGACACGCTCGTGGTGCGGGAGCATACTCCGGAGTTGCTCACGCTCACCGACAAGACATTGACCGTCGTTTGAGGGCGGTTCCTCGACTCTAGGAGACACGAACCAAGTGGCTGATACCAGTGACTTCAAGAACGGCCTCGTTCTGAAAATCGACGGACAGCTCTGGCAGATCATCGAGTTCCAGCACGTCAAGCCGGGCAAGGGCCCTGCCTTCGTGCGTACGAAGCTCAAGAATGTGACGTCGGGCAAGACCGTCGACAAGACCTGGAATGCCGGTGTCAAGGTCGAGACCGCCACCGTCGATCGCCGCGACATGACCTACCTCTACAACGACGGCACCGACTACGTCTTCATGGACGGCGAGACCTACGACCAGATCACCATCTCGCCCGAGCTGCTCGGTACCAGCGCCGACTTCCTGCTCGAGAACATGCCCGTCCAGGTCGCGACGCACGAGGACGTCCCGCTGTTCGTGGAGCTCCCGGTCACGGTCGAGCTCGTCGTCCAGCACACCGATCCCGGCCTGCAGGGCGACCGCTCCACCGGCGGCACCAAGCCCGCGACTCTCGAGACCGGCGCCGAGATCCAGGTCCCGCTGTTCATCAACACCGGCGACAAGCTCAAGGTCGATTCCCGCGACGGCAACTACCTCGGGCGAGTGAATTCCTGAGTGTCCGGTAACCAGAAGAAGCTCGGGGCCCGCCACAAGGCCCGCAAGCGCGCCGTGGATCTGCTCTTCGAGGCGGAGGCCCGCGACGTGCATCCCGTCGACCTCGCCGCCGATCGCGTCGAACTCGCGATCGACGACGACCAGGTCGCACCGGTGCCGGCATACGCGCAGACCATCATCCGCGGTGTCGCCGAGAACCTCGACGAGACCGATCGGGTGATCGCCGACCACCTGCACGAATGGACCCTGGACCGGCTTCCCGCCGTCGACCGCGCGATCCTGCGCATCGCGGTCTGGGAACTCTTCCACGCGACCGACGTGCCGCCTGTGGTGGCGGTCGACGAAGCGGTCGAGCTCGCCAAGCAGCTGTCCACCGACGACTCGCCCGCCTTCGTCAACGGAGTGCTCGGGCAGATCGTCGCCGTCGCCGACCAGGTGCGCGCAGCTGCCGCTGCCACCCTCGTCCGGCCGGCGCAGGCGTCGCAGGACCGGGAGTCGGACGAGTCCTGAGTTCGTCACCCTTTCGGGGCGAGCGACGACACGAGGCACCGTGAGTGGGCCCGGCGGGAATGTTCCTGCCGGGCCCACTCCGGCGTCCGGGAGGTCTGTGTTGCGCTTCACCCACCATCCGTGCCGAGGCGGACGTCGACGCTGATAGGCTCGACAACCGTCAGGCATCCTTTAACGATCCGTCCAGTGAGGCGGAGAAGGAGGTCGCTGCATGGCCGTGTCCGAGGACGGGTCCACAGCTTCTACCCCCACCGAGTCTTCCTCCACTCCTGCTGCGTCGTCCGGTACCGCCGTGCCGGCCCGCGAGCTGCTCTCCGCCGCCGACGTCCATCGGACGATCGCCCGGATCGCACATCAGATCATCGAGAAGACCGCGCTCGACACTCCCGACGACGCGCCGCGTGTCGTACTCCTCGGAATCCCCACCCGCGGGATCACTCTGGCTCAGCGACTCGCCGAGCGTATCGAGGAATTCGCCGGTGTCCGGGTCCCGGTGGGTTCGCTCGACATCACGCTCTATCGCGACGACCTCCGCACGAAGCCGCATCGACCGCTCGAGCGCACCTCGGTGCCCGAGGGTGGGGTCGACAACACCCTCGTCGTGCTCGTCGACGACGTCCTGTTCTCGGGACGCTCCGTCCGTGCCGCGCTCGATGCCCTGCGCGATCTCGGTCGCCCCCGCGCCGTCCAGCTCGCGGTGCTCGTCGACCGCGGCCATCGCGAACTTCCGCTGCGGGCCGATTACGTCGGGAAGAACGTGCCCACCGCACGCACCGAGGATGTCCGCGTACTGCTCACCGAACACGACGGGCGCGACGCCGTCGAGATCTCCGGAGGCAAGGCTCAGTGAAACACCTGCTCACCATCGCGGATCTGACGAAGGACTCCGCGACGGGGCTTCTCGACGAAGCCGAGCGGTTCGAGCAGGCACTGCTCGGGCGTGAGGTGCGCAAGCTCCCCACGCTGCGCGGCCGCACCATCATGACCGTCTTCTACGAGAACTCCACCCGCACCCGTGTGTCCTTCGAGGTCGCCGGCAAGTGGATGAGTGCCGACGTCATCAACGTCTCGGCGTCGAGTTCGTCGGTGAAGAAGGGCGAATCGCTGCGCGACACCGCGCTGACCCTGCACGCCGCCGGCGCCGACGCCCTCGTGGTCCGCCACTCCGCTTCCGGCGCCGCACACCGGATCGCGCAGTGGACCGACGAATCCGGGTCCGGTCCGGCCGTGGTCAACGCCGGCGACGGCACCCACGAACATCCCACACAGGCGCTGCTCGATGCGCTCACCCTGCGTCAGCGCCTCGGATCGATCGAAGGCCGCCGCATCGGCATCGTCGGCGACGTGCTGCACAGCCGGGTGGCCCGGTCGAATGCGCTGCTGCTGAGCATGCTCGGCGCCGAGGTCGTTCTCGTCGCGCCCCGCACCCTGCTTCCGGTGGGCGTGGAGACCTGGCCGGTGACGGTCGCCGATTCGCTCGAAGCGGAACTCCCCACCCTCGACGCGGTGATGATGCTGCGGGTGCAGGCCGAGCGGATGAACGGCGGGTTCTTCCCGTCCGCACGCGAGTACTCGATCCGGTACGGGCTCAACGCCACGCGCGCGGCGCTGCTGCCGGACCATGCCGTGATCCTGCATCCCGGTCCGATGCTCCGGGGCATGGAGATCGGTTTCCCGGTCGCAGACGCCCCGCAGAGCGCGGTGCTGCAACAGGTGAGCAACGGTGTCCACGTGCGGATGGCGGTGCTCTTCCGCCTGCTCGTGGGGACGGAAGGGAACCTGTCGTGACCCACACTTCCCACCCGGGAGATACAGGAACAGGAGACACACAGGTGACGCCGCAGGTGCTCATCCGCAACGTTCGCCTCTACGGCGAGGGCGATCCGGTCGACGTGCTGCTCGGCGACGAGCAGATCCTCGCCGTCGGAACCGACCTCGAGGCCGGCGACGACGCGGAGATCGTCGACGGCACGGGGCAGATCATGCTCCCGGGCTTCGTCGACCTGCATACGCATCTGCGCGAACCCGGCCGGGAGGACACCGAGACCGTCGACTCCGGCTCGGCCGCCGCGGCGCGCGGCGGGTACACCGCGGTCTTCGCCATGGCCAACACCGATCCGGTCGCCGACTCGGTGGTCGTCACCGATCATGTGTGGCGCCGCGGCCGCGAGGTCGGGCTCGTCGACGTCCACCCCGTCGGTGCCGTCACCGTCGGTCTCGAGGGCAAGCAACTCGCCGAGATGGGCACGATGGCCGCCGGTGTCGGCGGAGTGCGGATGTTCTCCGACGACGGCAAGTGCGTCTACGATCCGCTGCTCATGCGTCGCGCGCTCGAATACTCCGCCTCGCTCGGGGTGCTCATCGCCCAGCACGCCGAGGAACCGCGTCTGACCGTCGGTGCCGTCGCCCACGAGGGGCCGACCGCGGCGCGGCTCGGCCTGGCCGGCTGGCCGCGCGCCGCCGAGGAGTCCATCGTCGCCCGTGACGCGCTGCTCGCCCGCGACGCCGGGGCGCGCGTGCACATCTGCCACGCTTCCACGGCCGGGACGGTCGAGCTCGTCCGCTGGGCACGCTCGCAGGGCATC
>NZ_AJVB01000375.1:0-3864 GCF_000278445.1 Rhodococcus sp. R1101 | reverse complement strand
AGACGACTGAAGCGTCATTGACCTTCAAGTCGTCCCCGCTACCGGTGACCGTGAGGGTCGACCCTTCTGCGGTGGTGTGTGTGCCGTCCACATCAGAGGGGCTGAGCTGGCCCGGCACTACGTGATAGGTCAGGATCGTGGTCAGAAGAGCGGAGTCCGTCTCGAGTGTGTCGATAGTGGCCGGATCGATCTTGGCGAAAGCCTCGTCCACCGGTGCGAAAACGGTGAACTGACCGCCGTTGAGCGTGTCGACGAGATTCACCTGCGGATTCAGTTCGCCCGACACTGCTTGTGTGAGGGTGGTGAGCAGGGGATTGTTCGAAGCGGCGACGGCCACCGGATCCTGTGCCATGCCTTCGACCGACCCGGCGCCGGTAGGCACCTGCTCGGCGTAGGCGGAGCAACCTGGCCCGACCAGGCCCGAAGCCGAGTCGGCCTGCATGGTCGCAGTCGCCGGCATCGATTCCGTCATTGCCGTCGTCGAGTCGGCTGCGGTCGTCTGGTCGCCGTCCGACGAACAAGCCGACAGTCCCAGAACGGCTACGGCAGTAAGGCTGACGGCAGCTGCGGCGCGGGTCGTGATCATGAAATCCACCTTCGATCGGTCAAGGGTCGGGCCACCAGAGTTGTGCACTGTTGTCCCGGCTGTCAGAAGGGTCTTCGGTACCGATCCCTGTGCGGATGGGTCCGCTCCAGAAGATTTCTCGAACATGCTCGGGGACTCGCACCCATCCGATTCGCGGGCGGCTCCGAAGTCCACACGACCCCGACAGTAAGGACGGCACAGATGACGACGAACGAGGATGCTGCCGCAGGGCATTCCGACCCCTCGGAAACCGGCAGCCCTCGCTCGTCGTGGCGATCGACGGCGCTGGCCAAGGGACTTGCCGGGATACTGTCCGTCGCTGTCGCGCTGGGTATCGGGGAACTGATGGCGGTTCCGTTCGGGCCGTCGACCTCCCCGTTCTTCGCAGTCGGCTCCACGACCGTCGACCGAAGTCCGGCGTGGGCGCGGGAATTCGCGATCACCACTTTCGGTACCGACGACAAGGTAGCGCTGTTCATCGGAATGAGCGTGCTGATCGTGGTATTTGCAGCCATCGCTGGACTCGTCGAACGCCCTGGTCGTCCCTTCGGCAGCGGTGTGCTCATAGCCCTCGATCTGGCCGGAGTTTATGCCGCTGTATCTCGCCCCGGGGCGAGCGCCCTCGATGCGCTGCCGACGATCGTGGGGTTGGTCGCCGGCCTCGTCGCGCTGCGGCTGCTCACTCACAGCGCTCGAGAACTCGATGGTGTCTCACGGACGCGGGCGGGGGTGTCCCGTCGACGCTTCCTGGTGCTGGCCGGTACCGCAGCGGCGGTGGCGGTAGCCGCGGGTGCAGCCGGACGTCACCTCGCAGGCTCGATCGCTGATGCTGTGCGCAACCGCGCCGCATTTACTGTCCCATTCGTCGTGCCGAGAAATCGCGCCGCGGCAGTTGCTGCGGGCACCGACCTGGCGATACCCGGGGCGACACCGTTCATCACCGGCAACGACGCCTTCTACCGAATCGACACTGCCCTCCGGGTCCCGAGGCTCACCACCGACGACTGGAGTTTGCGCATCCACGGCATGGTCGAACGCGAAATCACTGTGCGCTGGGCCGACCTGATCGCCCGTACCCCCATCGAACGGACCATCACCCTGACCTGTGTGTCCAACGAGGTCGGTGGTGAGCTCGCCGACACCGCCACTTGGGTCGGTTATCCGATGGCGGAGCTACTCGACGAGGCCGGGGTGTCCGCCGACGCCGACATGCTGCTTTCGACCAGCACCGACGGGTTCACTGTCGGAACACCGATCGCGGTTCTGCGTGACGGCCGAGACGCGTTGCTCGCGGTGGCGATGAACGGGCAACCCTTGCCGTTCGAGCACGGTTATCCGGTGCGGCAGGTGGTACCGGGTCTGTACGGGTTCGTCTCCGCCACCAAGTGGGTCGTCGACTGGGAAGTGACCCGGTTCGACCGGGCACAGGCCTACTGGACTCAGCGCGGCTGGGCCGAGCAGGCCCCCGTCAAAACAGCTTCCCGCATCGACGTCCCGGCCTCCTTCGCACGAATCCCCGCCGGCGAGGTCATGGTCGCCGGGACCGCGTGGGCACAGCACCGCGGCATTTCGCGAGTGCAGGTGAGGGTCGATGACGGGCCATGGACGGAAGCCACTCTGACACCGCAGTACTCGATCGATACGTGGCGGCAATGGTCGTGGAAATGGTCGGCCCTTCCGGGCAATCACACGCTGCAGGTGCGTGCGATCGACGGCACCGGACAGCTCCAGACCGAGCAACGCGCACAGCCGATTCCCGACGGCGCCAGCGGATGGCACACCCGCCAGATCACCGTGACGTGACCGCAGCGGCGAGATACCCGACCACGTTCAGGTGCACTCGGCCGTACACCTCGGCGACGGCCCGCCAGTCGGGCAGAACCCACCGTCCGTCGCGGCCGGTGGTGCGGTACCAGCCGGGGCGTTTCTGCGCGATGACCTCGAGCGGAAACCGCCGGCACAACTGCACCCAGTCGTCGGGGCCGTGGATTTCGAGCACGTCGACGGTGCCGGGAACGACCCGGCGGCACCGACCGACCGCACTGGTATCGAGCACCTCGATCGTCGTCCACGACGAGGTGATCCGAAGGAAGTCACTCCCGCATGTCCGGCGGGAGAAGGAACACCCGATCACGCTGCACCGGACGATATCCCTTGATAATGACCAATTCTCGTAGACAACGGCCATTGACGACACCGGCGACACCTGTGCATTCTGCAACAGCCTCCGTAGCGAGCCGGAATTCGGCTCCCTCGCCGCCGCCACCGACCCACAGTCCGAGGATGTCGCGGTGGCCATCGACGGTCACGTAGACGGGTCGGTTGGTGACCTGTCCGTAAGCGGTCCTTGACGTGGATCGCGTCGATGAACAGCACTGGATACGCCGGATCGAGCGGCCGTCCGGTTCATCCGGCCATCTCGTCGAGCGCCTTGTCGGTGATTTTGCTGATCGTGTCCTTCGACACCGACGCTCAGTAGGCGTCGTCGAAGTGGGCGAAGATCTCCCCGGTGGTCGGACCCTTCGCCGACAGCGACGAGGTGATCTCATCGACCCCGATCAGCCGCCGCTGTCGTTTCTTGACGATCTGCGGATCGAACGACGAGCCGGTGTCACGCGGCACCTGGATCTGAACGGCTTCAGGAATGGGAGCGATGTCCGAGGAGCTTCGTCCGTCCCGCAGAGGCCGCGACGATTGGTGAACAACGCCGTCGTTATCGTGTGTGGTGATGGTTGATGAATCCGCGTTCACACGGGGCGCACGACTTCGTCTGGGCCTGCACGTGCTCGTTGTCGTGCTGGCGTTGATCGTCCTGCTGCGTGCGGTGCTGCTTTCCGAAGCATCGGCGGGATGGATCGGTGCGTTGACTGCGCTGTTCGTTGTCGTTCACATCGCAGGTGCCAGTTCGTTGCGTGCTCCGGCTGCGCGATTCGCTTGGTTGGGATCATTGTGTGCAGTGTGGGTGGCGATGGCGCTTCTGGGCGCCGACGCGGCGTACGTATCGTTCGGGCTCATCCTGCTCTTCATGACCGAGGTGCCGCTCGTGCCCGCTGTGTCTGCGGTGGCGGTGATCACTGGTGCCAACGTGCTGATCGGCGTCCACACTCGCGGACAGTGGGGCGGAGCGCTGGTCGGGTCGTTGCTCGGGGCTGTGGTCGGTGTCGTTGTCGGGCTCGGTTTTCGGGTGCTGTTCTACGAGACGGAGCGCCGGCAGCAGTTGATCGAGGATTTGCATCGCACTCGCGCGGAGCTGGCGGAGACCGAGCGCTCCGCGGGCG
>NZ_AJVB01000374.1:0-3871 GCF_000278445.1 Rhodococcus sp. R1101 | reverse complement strand
GGAGGTTCGTCGACGGCGAGTGCGGTGACGACCGCGCAACCGAGGCTCTCCCCGAAATACAGCAACCGGGTGGGGTCGACGTCGTCGCGCGAGCGGAGATGGTCCAGTGCCGCGCGGGCATCGGCGGCGAGACCCTCCTCGGTCGGGCTGCCGGGGTTGCCGCCGTAACCGCGGTAATCGAGCAGCAGCGTCGAGAAACCCGCCGCGGCGAGGTCGGCGGCGGTATCGGCGCGACCGAGGCGGTTGCCGCCGTTACCGGCGGCGAGCAGGACGGTGAATTCGTGCCCGGCACCTTCGGGGTTTCGGCCGGGCACGAACCAGGCGTCGAGCTCGAGACCGTCCGACGTCCTGAGCACGACATCCTCGGCACCCGGCAGGACGGTCGCGGCGGACGGGGGAGCGGTGGTGTCGGGCAGATAGATCAGGCGTCGTTGCAGCGCCCACCCGGCGACGCCGACGAGTACGCCGACGAGCAGCACGGCGAGAACGATCCGCATGTGACCAGTCCAGCGCACGTGCGCGTTTCCGGTAGCGGGAACCACCGGAAACGCGCACGGGTGGCGAAGCCGCCTAGCGCGGCGCCATGCGCAGGGCGCCGTCCATACGGATGGTCTCGCCGTTGAGATAGTCGTGCTCGACGATCATCTGCGCGAGCTGCGCGTACTCGGCGGGCTGAGCGAGGCGCGAGGGGAACGGCACGCCGGCCTCGAGGCCCTTGCGGTACTCCTCGGTGACCCCGGCGAGCATCGGGGTGTCGACGATGCCGGGGGCGATCGTGTTGACGCGGATGCCGAACTGCGCGAGGTCGCGTGCGGCGGGGACGGTCATACCGTGCACGCCACCCTTCGACGCGGAGTACGCGATCTGGCCGATCTGGCCCTCGAAGGCCGCCACCGAGGCGGTGTTGATGATGACGCCGCGCTGACCCGACTCGTCGACCGTCTCGGTCTTGGAGATCGCGTCGGCCGCCAGGCGCATGACGTTGAACGTGCCGAGCAGGTTGACGGTGATGACCGTGCGGAACAGCTCCAGGTCGTGCGGGCCGTTCTTCGACAGGATGCGGCCGGCCCAGCCGACACCGGCGCAGTTGACGACGATGCGCAACGGAACACCGGACTCGACGATGCGATCGACGGCCGCCTGGACCTCGTCGCCGCTCGTCACATCGGTGGCGAGGAGCGTGACGCCCGCGGGGGCGGAATCGCCGACGCGGTCGATGGACTGCTGCAGGTCGAGGCCGAAGACGGTAGCTCCGGCGTCGGCGAGGCGGCGCGCGGTTGCGGCGCCGAGACCGGATGCGGCACCGGTCACCAGCGCGGCGGATCCCTGAATCTCCACTGTTCGTATCTCCTGTCTCGAGCTGTAGGGCTCGTCAGTGTCCTTCGTCACGAACCCTAGTCGGTGACCGTCGTGACCTCCGCGGGGGTGGAGGTCCTGCGGCGCAGCGCGACGAGACCCATCGCTGCGGCCATCAGACAGGCGACGGCGCCGAGCAACAGTCCGGCCCGGCCGCCCCACTGCTCGCTGACCCATCCGGCGATGGGACCGCCGATGGCCGTCGAGCCGAGGAAGGCGACCGACCACAGGGCCATCACCCGGCCGCGCATCGTCGGAGCGGCGGCGAGCTGCAGCGAACTGTTGGTAGTGGATGTGAAGGTCACGCTCAGGGCACCCACGATCACCATGACCACGATGAGCGTGGTGAGGTTCGGGGCCGCCGCGGCGACCGCCAGGGCGATGCCGAACGCGAGCGAGGTGACGACGAGCGGCCGGGTCCCGGTCCGGCCCCAGGTGGCGACGACAAGCCCGCCCACGACGGACCCGGCGCCCATTGCGGCGGTGAGGAAGCCGTAGGCGCCGGCACCGGCGTCGAAAGTGTGATCGGCCAGGACGGGCAGGACCACCTGGAACTCGAAGGCCAGACATCCGACGAGCGCCATCATCAGCAGCGGGACGGCCAGGTCGGACGTGCTGCGGACGTAGGCGAAACCCTCGCGCAGCTGTCCCTTCGCGCGGGCGGCGGCGGGGGAGCGCTGGAGCCGAGAGACGTCGAGTCGCAGCAACGAGGTGACGACGGCGACGAAGCTCGCGGCGTTGAGCAGGAAGCACACACCGAGTCCGCCGGCGGCGATGATCAGCCCGGCGACCGCCGGGCCGATCATGCGGGAGCACGACGCGAGGACCGACTGCAGGCTCACAGCGTTGCGCAGATCCTCCGGACCGACCAGTTCGAGCATGAACGACTGTCGGGCGGGGTTCTCGAAGCACTGGTTGAGGCCGAGCGCCACCGCCAGCACGTACACGTGCCAGAGCGCGATCGTGTCGGTGACGACGAGCAGTCCCAGGATCAGGGCCTGCACACCCATGAGCGTCTGCAATCCGATCATGAGCCGGCGTTTGTCGGAACGGTCGGCGACCACACCGCCGTAGGGGCCGAGCAGCAGCATCGGCACGGTCTGCAGTGCGAGCACGATGCCGATGGCGGTCGCGGAACCGGTGAGCTGGAGGACGAGCCACGACTGCGCGACCGTCTGCATCCACGTGCCGACGAGCGAGATCGCCTGGCCGCCGATGTAGAGGCGGAAGTTGGGCCCGCGCAGGGCCGCGAAGGTCTGTCCTCTGATGTCGGTGAGCACCGTCACGGGCGACTCCCCTCGACGGAGGGGCGGGAATCGGCGACGCGTTCCGACAGGGCCTCGAGGGCGGGCAGTGCGTCGTGCAGAGCATCGAGGTGCTGTTCGCTCAGGTCGGCGAGATGACGGGCGAACAGGGCGGTGCGGCGTGCGCGCAGTTCCGCGGACAGGGCGGCACCGGCGGGTGTGATGTGGACGCGGACGACACGCTTGTCGCCGGCGTCGGGGGAACGGGTGAGCAACCCGTCGTCTTCGAGTTTGCCCACCATGCGCGAACACATGGTGGGGTTGAGCCCTTCGATCTCCGCGAGGTCGCGGACTCCGATCGTCTCGTGGCGGGCGACGGTCGTGAGGAGGGTCGACTGCGAGCGCGTCAGTCCTTCCTCCGAGGCGAACATGCCCATGCGGCGGGAGATCCGTCCGATCGCGATACGCAGACGGTGGACGTCTTCCGCGTCGAACGGGGGAGTTCCGGATCGAGGGGCGCGGCCTGAGAGATCAGACATGGAACCACCTCCGAATTTATTTGCCTATCGGCAAGCATACTCCTGTTCGGGGAGGAAAAACACTGTTCGGAGGGAGTGATCAGGGCCGCATGAGGGCGGGGGACTCGTCCTCGGCGGCGCGACGAGCGCGCAGGCGCATCGCCGCGATCACGCCGACGGACAGCAGCAGGGCCACCGCTCCGGCGATCGGTCCCACGGCGCCGTTCTCCGGGAACAGTCCGTCGCCGAGCATCCACGCACCGAAGCCGAAGAACAGCGCGGCAGCGCCGAAGCGGATGGCGTTCTCGGGCAGGTGCCGGCCCAGCACGGCGCCGGCGATGATGGCCAGCGCGTCGGCGGCGACCATGCCGACCGTCGATCCGATCCACACCCCGGCCCAGTTGTTGTCGGTCGCGAGGGTGATGGTCGCGAGCATCGTCTTGTCGCCGAGTTCGGCGAGAAAGAACGCCGAGGTCACAGCGAGGAAGGCGGACCGCGCGACGCGTCCGGCCTTCGACTGCTCGTCGTCGTCGAGAGAGTCGCCGCGCAGCGTCCACGCACCGAAGATCAGAAAGGCGAGGCCGCCGACGATCGAGATGGCGGTCGCGGGGATCGCCACGCCCAGATAGTGCCCGACGGCCACCGAGACGAGATGGACCGCGGTGGTGGCGAACAGGATCCCGGACAGGACGACCCACCAGCGATATCGCAGGGCGAACGTCATCGCCATGAGCTGGGATTTGTCGCCGAGTT
>NZ_AJVB01000373.1:0-3877 GCF_000278445.1 Rhodococcus sp. R1101 | reverse complement strand
ATCGATCTCCTCGGGAGACCGTCCGGAACGACGCATGCCGGTGCGCACCTGCTGGTTCCACCACTGCCGGCTATCGCCCCGGTAGCCGTACGCGATGCCGACGATCGTGTCGGGCGCCTCGGGGAGAGCGGCGGCGAAGGCCTGCCATCCCGCACGAGCCGAATGCTCGGACCACATCGGCGCCCGGTGGTACTCCGTGCCACGGGGATAGCGCATCGCCGCGACGTAGACGGACAGCAGCTCGGGGAGGCGCGCACGGAAATCCGCCGGGGAGAGTTCGGTGAGGATTGCGGGGTCGTGGTGGGGATCGGTGGTCATGCGTGACTCGTTCGGGTGGCTCGCGATGTGTCGGAGATGTTCGGGTCTCGCTGATCGTTCGGGATGACGTGGCCGCTTTCTCTTGACGGGTTGTCGGTGGGTCCAGCTATATTGAATACGTCGAACGCATGTTCGACGCCGGTGATCCGGGGATGTTCGAGGGAAGCGAACATCCCCGGATCACCCTGGGGTCTCCCGCTCGGCGTCCGTGTCGGGGATCACTCGAGGACAGTGATCTCCGTTCCTCGGCGTTTCGGCGGGAATACCACCGGATACCGCTCGTTGTAATGAGTGGTGCGAGCACGCCGAGGAGGTGCGTGAATATGGCCGACGGTCACGTCGCGAGTCGAGGACCGCGCCGAATGTCTCCCACGCTCGGGCCGTCCGCATGCATGGACCGCCCGACCTCGGCGCGCGCGGCGACGCTGTTGCGCAAGGCCGACGATCTGCTCTCGGGTGCCGCCGGTGCCGGCGATCCGGGCGAGAGGTTCCGTCTCGCCTATCTTGCGGCGCTGCGCGGTGCCGGCGCGGTCGTCGCCGCTGCGGAGATGCGCTCCGGGGTCCGGCCGGCGCGCCGGCCGGTCACGCGCAATGCGTGGGCGCTCATGGCGCGGGCCGACGAGTCCTTCGCCGTCTGGGCCGACTACTTCGCCGACCGTTCCGCCACTCGCGCGGCGATCGAGGCGGGCGTCGCGCGGGCCGTCGGAGCCGACGAGTCCGGTGCGTTCTACGACGAGGTGGGTCACTTCCTGCACGACGTGGAGGGTTATCTCGACGCCGAGGCAGAGCCCGAAGTCGGTGTCGGTGGGTGACCTTCGCCTTCTCACGAGGGCTTCGCCGGGCGGGGGATCGAACTCACGTGTGGAGTTTGTGGTCCACATCGACTTCTGCTCGTATTATTGACTCAGGCGGCCGTATCGACGGCCCCCCGCTGGATCCGCCCCACGGATCCGGTGGCCACCGTTTAGTGCCGGGGGAGGTACCGTGCCACTCTCCGAGCACGAGCAGCGCATGCTCGATCAGATCGAGAGCGCGCTCTATGCTGAGGATCCCAAGTTCGCCTCGACCGTGCGTGGTAGCCGGTTGGGGATGGCGTCGAACCGGCGGCGGCTGCAGGCCGGCGCCTTGTTCGTGTTGGGCCTGACGCTGTTGATCGCCGGTGTTGCCCTGCCGCTCAAGCCGGGCGGCTTTCCGATCATCAGTCTGCTCGGGTTCCTCGTGATGTTCGCCGCCGGAGTTCTGTTGCTCCTCGGCGGTCGTCGGCCGTCGGCTTCAGGAGCGACGGGTGGTAGTTCCGCTTCCGGAAAGACCGGCCGAAGTTCCGGCGGCGGCAGGAAGTCCTCGGGTGGTGGCTTCACCAACCGCATGGAAGAGCGGTTCCGGAGGCGTTTCGAGCAGGAGTGACCTCCTCGACCAACAGCTGTATCGACGACGGCGCGACCCACGGGTCGCGCCGTCGTCGTTCTCTGCAGAGCTTCGTACCCCCACCGGTCGTCTCTCCTCCACCGCGCCCCACTCGCCGCCGCCCTCGGCTCCGTTCCCTCTCCCGTCTCGTCCCACCCTCCCCGTTTTCCCTGTTCGTCTTGTGCTCCGTACTCGTTTCCCGGGTGGGGACGGTCGTCGACGCGAAGGCGTCGGCCGATGCGGCGCCACCTCCCCTGGGCGTGTCCCCATTTTCCGCCACCTGCTCTGAGCTGGGGATGTGACGGCAACACGCGTGCCCGGGCGGCGGTAATCCGTTTCCGGTGGGGCAAAGTGGGGTAATGTGGGGCACGGCGGGACGAGGTGTCCTGCCGCGCGAAGCATCCGTCCGGCAGCGGGGAGGCGCCGAGTGTTCCTCGGTACCTACACCCCCAAGTTGGACGACAAGGGCCGGCTCACGCTGCCGGCGAAGTACCGAGACGAGCTGGCGGGAGGGTTGATGATCACGAAGGGGCAGGATCACAGCCTCACCGTGTTCCCTCGCGACGAGTTCGCCGCCCTGGCGGAACGCGCTGCGAGCGCCTCACGGAGCAACCCCCAGGCACGTGCGTTCCTGCGCAGCCTCGCTTCGGGAACGGACGAGCAGCGACCCGACTCGCAAGGCCGGATCACGCTGTCGGCCGCGCATCGCAAATATGCCGGTCTCGCCAAGGACTGCGTCGTGATCGGCTCGGTCAGGTACCTCGAGATCTGGGACGCGACGGCATGGGAGACCTACCTTGCCGAACACGAAGAAGACTTCTCGGAAGCGAGAGACGAAGCACTACGCGACATCTTGTAACACCACGGCTCGGGTTGCGCGGCGAGTGCCGCGAGGCCTCTGCCCGATGTGCCGGCCCTGACGCACTTCCCCAGCGCCAGGTACGGACCGGAGGGCCCTGACGCACTTCCCCGGCGTCAGGTCTCTTCGGAATCGGACAGAGACCTCGAGGCATTCGCCGTCTTCCGTATCAATCCCGTGGCGACGAGCAGGGCATCGATACGAGCGACAGGCAGGCACGAGGCACACCACCGTCCACCCGACGAGTACCCCACAGACCGTAAGCGGCCCGAGCAGGATTCCGGAGGACACATGGTGGACGGCGAGCACGACTCCGTCGATGGTACGGATGAGGCCACCGGTGCCGATGTGACGTCCCCTGCGCAGTTCGGCCACGTCCCGGTCATGCTCGATCGAGCCGTCGAGATCCTCGGTCCGGCGATCGAGAGTGCCGGACCGGACGGCGAGGGCGCTGTCTTCGTCGACGCGACACTCGGTCTCGGCGGGCACTCCGAACACTTCCTGACGATCTATCCCGGTCTGCGGCTCGTGGGTCTCGACCGCGACCCCGACGCACTGGCGATCGCGCGCGAGCGGCTCGCGCGGTTCTCCGACCGCACCGACTTCGTCCATACCCGCTACGACGGGATCGCCGATGCGCTCGAGAGCGTCGGCCTCGACCGGTACGGCTCGGTCCACGCTGCTCTGTTCGATCTCGGTGTGTCCTCGATGCAGCTCGACGAAGCGGAGCGCGGCTTCGCGTACTCGAAGGACGCTCCGCTCGACATGCGGATGGATCCCACCACCGGCATCACCGCCGCGGATGTCCTCAACACCTACGGTCACGGCGATCTCGCCCGCATCCTGAGCACCTACGGCGAAGAACGGTTCGCCGGCAAGATCGCCTCCGAGATCGTGCGGACCCGGGCCAGGACGCCGTTCCGGACCAGCGGCGAACTCGTCGAACTGCTCTACCGCACGATCCCGGCCGCGACCCGTCGCACCGGTGGTCATCCGGCCAAGCGCACCTTCCAGGCGCTGCGTGTCGAGGTCAACGCCGAGCTCGACTCGCTGCGCGATGCGATCCCCGACGCTCTCGACGCCCTCGCCGTCGGCGGCCGGATCGTCTTCATGTCGTACCAGTCGCTCGAGGACAAGGTCGTCAAGCAGGAGCTGACGCCGCGTTCGAAGTCCCGCAGTCCCGAAGGGCTTCCGGTCGAACTGCCGGGCATGGGACCGGAACTGCGCATCCTGACCCGCGGCGCCGAGCGGGCGACCGACGACGAAATCGAGGCCAATCCACGTTCGGCGCCCGTC
>NZ_AJVB01000372.1:0-3878 GCF_000278445.1 Rhodococcus sp. R1101 | reverse complement strand
CCGACCCTCACCCTACGCGAAGGTCCGCCTCGACACGCGGTCGCTCGACACGGTCGAGTCCTCCCTGGACCGCGTCTGCGACCCGCTCGCGCGCGGACTGCTGTGGTCGGCGCTGTGGAACGCTACCCGCGACGGTGAACTCGCCGTCGACCGCTATCTGTCCATGGCCGCCCGGTTCGCTCTGCACGAGGCCGACATCGCGCTGCTGACCGCGGTGCTCGCCAATGCGGCCCACGCCGTCGAGCACTATGTGCCCGTCGCGGGGCGGACGGATGCGCGGCGTCGGTGGCTCGACGCGGTGTGGGACGGGCTGCACGGCGCCGCACCCGGCAGCGACGCCCAGCTGGCATTCGCCCGCGCGGTCGGTGTCGCGGCGAGCGTCGACGACCGGCACGCCGCCGACCTGAGGGCGATCCTGTGCGGCAACGCCGCACCCCCGCAGGGGCTGCGCCTCGACCCCGACCTGCGGTGGAGCTGGTGGGCGGCGTTGACGACCACCGGCGACGCCGACGAGGCCGACCTCGACGAGGAACTGCGCAACGACGACACCGCCTCGGGACGCACCGCTCACCTGCGCGCGCTCGCCTCTCGTCCGCGCGCAGAGGTCAAGGCGCATGCGTGGGCGACGATCCTGGCCGATCACACTCTCACCAACGACCACCTCGATGCGACCATCGCCGGGTTCCGTGCCGGGGAGCGCCGCGACCTGATCTCCGCCTACGACACCGACTATTTCGCGGTGCTCCACGAGACCTGGAGCGGCCGCAGCATCGAGATCGCCCGCC
The DNA here is from genome assembly GCF_000278445.1 of Rhodococcus sp. R1101. Classification (NCBI taxonomy): domain Bacteria; kingdom Bacillati; phylum Actinomycetota; class Actinomycetes; order Mycobacteriales; family Nocardiaceae; genus Rhodococcus; species Rhodococcus sp. R1101. The sequence goes on along the minus strand of NZ_AJVB01000372.1, from coordinate 3,093 downwards.
GCATCGTCATCGGGTTGTTCCCCGCGGCCGACAGCCTCGACCCCGTCGACGCGTGGCTCGACGCCCACACCGACGCCCCGGCCGCGCTGCGGCGCCTCGTAATCGAACAACGCGACCACCTCGCCCGCGACATGCGTGTCCAGAGGATCACCACGCCGTGACGAGCCCGGATCTGCCCTGCCCCGAGGTGCCCGCGGTACCGGACACGGTCGCCATCGCGATGCGGCGGCTGCGGGAGAAGGCGGCCTCGGAGAACACCCGCGCCGCCCAACTCGGCGACTGGACCATCTTCACCCGCTGGTGCGAACGCACCGGGCACAGTCCGATGCCGGCGACCGCCGAGCAATTGAGCTGGTTCCTCACCGAGAAGGCCGCCGAACTGCGCCCCGACGGACGCTGGGCGTACGCGCCGTCGACGCTGTCGCGGTGGGTATCGACCATCAACAAGATGCACGCGTTGGCCGGACTTCCGAAACCCGGTGGGCACGAATCCGTTCGGGATCTACTGCGTGGCATCCGGCGTGATCGGGCCACCCCGCCGGCGCGGCGCACCCCGCTGCTCACCGACGACATCCGCACCATCCTCACCGCGATGCGCACCGACGCGGCCGACGCCGGATGGGCCGACCGCGTCGCCGAACGCCGCGACTCGGCATTGCTGCTCATGGGCCTCGCCGGTGCGCTGCGCCGCTCCGAGCTCACCGGGCTCGTCGTCTCCGACGTCGTCCCGCACCGCGCCGACGGGCTGTACGTGACGGTCCGCCGGTCCAAGACCGACCGCAGCGCCCGCGGCCGCACCGTCACCCTGCCGTACGGATCGGATCCGCACACCTGCCCGGTATGCGCGTATCGACGCTGGCGAGAGGTGCTCGACGCGTGGGACGAGTCCGGACGCGACGCGGTCGTCGACCTGCTGGGCACCGCCGCGCCCGACCCGGCCGAGCACTGCTGCCGGGGCCTGGCGGCCGGGCGCACGCAGGACGGCGACCGGCCCCTGTTCCGCCCGGTGCACCGCAGCGGCGCGGTGGGCGCGACGGCCCTGTCCGGACAGTCCGTGCACTCGATGATCCAGCGCCGCGCCCGGCGCGCCGGGTTCAGCGACGACCTCGTCGCGACCCTCGGTGGGCACAGCCTGCGGGCCGGGTTCGTCACCCAGGCGGTGCGCGGCGGCGCGACCACACAGACGATCATGACGCAGACCGGGCACGCGGACGAACGGATGGTCGCGCTGTACAGTCGCCACCACGCCGGTCTCGTCGGCAACGCCGTCACTCGGCTCGGGCTGTAACCACGTCGTGAAAGAACTTCGGTGGATCCGACCCCGCTCAGCGGGGCCGAACCCACCCGAATCGAGCGTGAACCGACCCGGACTGTAGGCCGGCGCTCGTAGGCTGAGGCGCGACCGGCACACGGACAGGAGATCGCGGTGGCACAGACGACAACGGACGCTCCGACCGTCGACGAGCTGCTCTCCGAACTCGCCGCGCTCGACGACCCGAAGATCCGTGCGGTCAACGAGAAGCACGGCGACGATCACGGCGTGAACCTCAGTGCCCTGCGCGCCGTCGCCAAGCGGGTGAAGACGCAGCACGAGCTCGCACAGCAACTCTGGGCCACGGGCGATACCGCCGCGCGGCTGCTCGCGCTGCTGATCTGCCGCCCCACGGCGTTCACCGTCGCCGAGCTCGACGCAATGGTCCGCGAGACCGGCACCCCGAAGGTGCACGACTGGTTCGTCAACTACGTCGTGAAGAAGAACCCGCATGTCGAGGAGCTGCGGGCACGGTGGATGACCGACCCCGATCCGATCGTCGCGAGCGCCGGCTGGGCGCTCACCGCCGGCCGCGTCGTCAAGGATGCCGACGGGCTCGACCTGTCCGGCCTGCTCGACACCATCGACGCGCAGATGCGTGACGCCCCGGAGCGTCTGCAGTGGGCGATGAACACGTGTCTGGCGCAGATCGGCATCGAACACCCCGACCACCGCGCCCGCGCACTCGACATCGGCGAACGCCTCGAGGTACTGAAGGACTATCCCACCTCGCCGGGCTGCACGTCGCCGTACGCGCCGAGCTGGATCGGCGAGATGGTGCGGCGACGGGACGAGTGAGCCCGTCGCCGGATGGGTACCGCTGCAACGAGCACCCCGGTCGCCGACGACGAGGAATCCGATGTCACTTCGCACCCCGCAGACCAGTTCCGACGCAGCCTCCGAGCCGGGGTCCGCGATCGATCCTGAGTTCGACACGCTCGACGCGTGGTGGCGGGCCGCGAACTACCTGTCCGTCGGACAGATCTACCTCATGGACAATCCGCTCCTGCGCGAGCCGTTGCGGCCCGAACACATCAAACCGCGCCTGCTCGGGCACTGGGGCACCACGCCGGGCCTGAACTTCGTGTACGCGCACCTCAACCGCGCGATCACCGCCCGCGATCTGGACATGATGTACGTCATGGGTCCCGGCCACGGCGGACCCGGACCGGTGGGCGCGGCGTGGCTCGAAGGCACCTACAGCGAGGTCTACCCGGACGTCTCCCGCGACGAGGACGGCATGCGTCGCCTGTTCCGCCAGTTCTCGTTCCCCGGCGGCATTCCCAGCCACGTCGCCCCCGAGACACCCGGGTCGATCCACGAGGGCGGCGAACTCGGCTACTCCCTCTCGCACGCCTACGGCGCGGCCTTCGACAATCCCGATCTGATCGTCGCCGCGGTGGTCGGCGACGGTGAAGCAGAGACCGGGCCGCTCGCCGCGAGCTGGCATTCGACGAAATTCGTCGACCCGCGGCGCGACGGCGCCGTGCTGCCGATCCTGCATCTCAACGGTTTCAAGATCGCCAACCCGACGGTGCTCGCCCGCATCGGAGAGGACGAACTGATCTCGCTGCTGCGCGGCTACGGGCACGAACCGCTCGTCGTCGCCGGGGACGATCCCGCCGACATGCACCGGCGGTTCGCCGCAGCCCTCGATTGGGCGCTCGACCGGATCTCCGAGATCCGGCAGACCGCCCGCAGCACCGGCGACGCGACCCGCCCGGCCTGGCCGATGATCGTGCTGCGCTCCCCGAAGGGCTGGACCGGCCCGGCGGAGGTCG
>NZ_AJVB01000371.1:0-3885 GCF_000278445.1 Rhodococcus sp. R1101 | reverse complement strand
CCATCAGCGGCACAATCGACAGCATCTTGGCGCTCGTACCGAGTTCGAGGATCGGGAACAGGTCGGTGAGGTAGTCACGCAGGATGTTGCCGGTCGCGGCGATAGTGTCCATCCCGCGGATCAGCCGCTCCAGCGTGTACCGCATCGAACGCACCTGCGACATGATCTGGATGTCCAGGCCGTCGGTGTCATGATCCTGCAGGTACAGCTCGACCTTCTTGATCAACTCGTTCTCGTGAGGGCGGTACGGGTCGAGCCAGAACAGAACCGGCATACCGGAGTTGCGTGCCCGGGTGACAGCGAGCTTGACCCAGTCGCGGACCGGCGCGTCCTTGACAGTGCACATGCGCCAGATGTCACCCGCCTCGACATGCTGGGTGAGCAGCACCTCACCTGTGTCGACATCGACGAAGTTGGCGTCGCCCTCCTCCGGAACTTCGAAAGTCTTGTCGTGCGAGCCGTACTCCTCGGCCTTCTGCGCCATGAGCCCGACGTTGGGGACGGTACCCATGGTCGTCGGGTCGAACGCGCCGTTGGTCTTACAGAAGTTGATGATCTCCTGATAGATGCGCGCGAAAGTCGACTCCGGCATGACCGCTTTCACGTCCTTGGGTCTTCCGTCCGCGCCGTACATCTTGCCGCCCGAGCGGATCATCGCGGGCATCGAGGCATCCACGATGACATCGCTGGGTGAATGGAAGTTCGAGATGCCACGGGCGGAATCGACCATGGCCAACTCGGGACGGTGCTCATGGCAGTTGTGCAGGTCCTGCTTGATTTCGTCGCGCTGCGTGCTGGGCAGCGTCTCGATCTTGTCGTACAGGTCGCCGAGACCATTGTTGACGTTGACGCCCAGTTCGTCGAACAGCTTCTGATGCTTGGCGAAGGCGTCCTTGTAAAAGGTCTTCACCGCGTGGCCGAAGACGATGGGGTGCGAGACCTTCATCATCGTCGCCTTGACATGGAGGGAGAACATCACGCCCGTCTTGCGCGCATCCTCCATCTGCTCCTCGTAGAAGTCGAGCAACGCCGTCTTGCTCATGAACATGCTGTCCATGATGTCGCCCTTACCCAGGTCCACCTCGGGCTTGAGGACGATCGTCTCACCGCCCTCGGTCACCAGCTCCATCCGGACCTTGCGCGGCCGGTCCAGCGTCATCGACTTCTCGCCGTGGTAGAAGTCGCCGTGCCGCATGTGCGCGACGTGGCTGCGTGAGGCCATCGACCACTCGCCCATGCTGTGCGGGTGCTTACGGGCGTACTCTTTCACCGCCCGAGGTGCGCGCCGATCGGAGTTGCCCTCTCGCAGGACCGGGTTGACCGCACTGCCGAGAATCTTGCCGTAGCGCTCCCGGATTGCACGCTCCTCGTCCGTCTTCGGGGCGTTCGGGAAGTCCGGGACCTGGTAGCCCTTGCCCTGCAGTTCCTTGATGGCGGCCAAGAGCTGCGGCACAGACGCGCTGATGTTGGGCAGTTTGATGATGTTGGTCTCGGCCAGTTGCGTCAGTCGCCCCAGCTCGGCAAGGTTGTCCGGGACGCGCTGTTCTTCCGTAAGGCTGTCGGGGAACTCGGCCAGGATTCGCGCTGGCACCGAGATGTCGCTGGACTCGATCTCGATGCCCGCGGCACCGGCGAAGGTACGCACGATCGGCAGGAAGGCGTAGGTCGCGAGCAACGGTGCCTCGTCGGTCAACGTGTAGAAGATGGTCGACTGCTTATCGGCGCTCATTTTTGTCTCGTCTCCCACGTCTGTTCGGTCCGCATCACGAAGTGCTCCGTGCGGTAGTGCATCGACTTTCAGGCTACGTGCGAGAACACAAGAACCATATTTACCCGCCGGTAGCGCGACTCCGCCAACAGGCTCCGACGGCCTGCTGGACGCTCTACCGTGAACGTTCATGGCCGCTCGCGACCATGAACGCCGCAGTCCAGCGGGATCGGTTCGAGTGCCGACGATGCGTCGGTCCCGGTGCCGCATCGGGGGAGCAGGCCGCGACCCGGACACCGGAGCGTGGATCTCCGATGCCGGGGTCGCCGAAACCACCTACACCGCCTTGCTTCCGCCGATACTCCGGCCACTGAGACCACCCGCGCGGCATCCTGGTTCACTGGCAGCGGTGCCGTGGCTGCACGCGTAGCGGGCACCCCGAGGAGCCTCCCGTCCCTGCCCGGCCTTTTCCTCCACGCACGAGAGTCTGCGCTTGCTCCACGTCGGTATCGCCGAGTCGAGTCGGTGACGTCGATCATCGGTGTCACCCCGGGGCTCTTGTGCGGAGGCACTCCCTGAACCGAAGCAGTTGTTCCACGGACGAGCACATTCTTCGACCACGTCGCCGGCCACCTGCGTCTTTCCGGTGAAAATTACACCGACCTGTTCGACAACATGATGGCGACCGTGGAGGGCTTTTCCATCGAAGCCGGCCCATGCATGTCAGAGGCCGGCTGACGGGGTAGCGTCAACCGGCCGGAAGCTCTGCGGCCAGCGCAGGCGGGCCGAGCGTCGATCGCAACACCCCCTGCAGGAGGAACGGCGACCATAGACCCGTCGCCCTTCCTCTCAGCCGGAAATCTATTGCCGATAGTGGCTCAGGAAGTTACCGAGGCGATCGAGCGCCGTACCGAGTTCATCGACCCTCGGCAGAGTCACCAGCCGAAAGTGGTCGGGCTTGGACCAGTTGAATGCCCGGCCGTGACTGATGAGGATCTTTTCCGAGCTGAGGAGGTCCAGGGCGAACTTCTCGTCGTCGACGATGCCGAATCGATCGGTATCAAGGCGCGGAAACAGGTATAGCGACCCTCGCGCTTGCACACAACTGACACCGTCGATCTCGTTGAGCATCCGGTGAGCGAGGTTGCGCTGTTCGGTCAACCGCCCCTTCGGCAGGAGCAGGTCGTTGATGGATTGATAGCCACCGAGCGCCGTCTGAATGGCGTGCTGCGCCGGGACATTGGCACACATCCGCATATTGGCGAGGAGCTTGATGCCCTCGATGAAACTGAAGGCGCGGTGACGTGGACCGGTAATGGCCAACCAGCCCGCGCGGAACCCGCACACCCGGTAGGCCTTGGACAGCCCCGAGTACGTCAAACACAGGACGTCGTTGCCGGCCAATGAGGCCAGATTGGTTACGTCCTGGTTGTCGTAGACGATTTTCTCGTAGATTTCGTCCGCGAACAGTACGAGGTCATGTCTGCGTGCGATGTCGACGAATCGTTGGAGCACTGCCGGCGAATAGACGGCACCTGTGGGGTTGTTCGGATTGATCACGACGATGCCCCGGGTGCGGTCGGTGATGCGCGCCTCGAGGTCTTCGAAATCCGGAGCCCAGGCGCTGGCCTCATCCGTCAAGTAGTGCACCGGTGTTCCGCCCGCAAGCGCCACGGACGCAGTCCACAGCGGATAGTCCGGTGCTGGAATGAGGATCTCGTCCTCAGGATCACACATCGCTTGGAGGGTCATCGTGATCAGCTCGGAAACGCCGTTTCCGAGGTAGACATCGTCTACGTCGAGTGCAGTAATGCCCCTGCTCTGGTAATACTGCACCACCGCAGTCCGGGCGGAAAACAACCCGCGTGAGTCGCAGTATCCCTGAGAGGTAGGGAGATTCCGGATCATCGCCATCATGATCTCGTCGGGAGCTTCGAACCCGAACGGCGCCGGGTTACCCACGTTCAGCCTGAGGATAGTGTGACCCTCGGCTTCGAGTTCTTCCGTCTTGTCCAGGATGCGTCCGCGGATGTCGTATCGCACCTGTTCGAGTTTGCGAGCCTGGTTGATGGGACTACTCATTGAAGGGCGCTCTCCCAGGTTGTCTTGGCATTGACGTCAACTCACCCTTCCGGTCGGGCATTTCTTGTAGGCCGCGGTTCGATCGCCGAGCCCCT
>NZ_AJVB01000370.1:0-3891 GCF_000278445.1 Rhodococcus sp. R1101 | reverse complement strand
GATGCGCTGCGCGAGAATCTGTCCAACGTGCTGCTCAACCGTCAGCTCACCGAGATGGTGCGCGACGTGGCGGTGCCCTACACCCCCGAGCAGCTCGCGCTCGCCCCGTGGGATCGCGACCGGATCCACCGCCTGTTCGACGATCTCGAGTTCAAGGTGCTGCGCGATCGGCTGTTCGAGACGCTCTCGTCGGCCGAGCCCGAGGCCGAGGAGGGCTTCGAGGTGCGCGGCGGGATCGTCGAGCCGGGTGCCCTCGGGGACTGGCTGACCGAACATGCTCCGGCGGGCCGACGGCACGGCCTCGCCGTGGTGGGCACCGGCACCCCTTACGGCGGCGACGCGACCGCGATAGCCGTCGCCGGTGCCGACGGCGAGGGTGCCTACGTGAGCACCGTGGCGCTCACCCCGGAGGACGAGAACGCTCTCGCCGCGTGGCTCGCGAATCCTGCGGTGGAGAAGGCCGTGCACGAGGCGAAGCCCGCCATCCACGCGCTGCGCGGTCGTGGCTGGTCGCTCGCCGGCATCACCAGCGACACGGCGCTCGCCGCCTATCTGGTGCGGCCCGGGCAGCGCTCGTTCAAGCTCGACGACCTGTCGCTGCGCTACCTCAAGCGTGAGCTTCGGGTGGAAGACACCGGGGCGCAACAACTCTCGCTGCTCGACGACGAGGACGCGGCCGACGCGCAGGCGGCCGAGACCCAGATCCTCGCCGCGCGCGCCGTCGTCGACCTCGCCGCGTCCCTCGACACCGAACTCGGAGACATCGAGTCGGTGCGGCTGCTCACCGAGATGGAACTGCCCCTGCTCGAGGTCCTTGCGGACCTCGAGGCCACCGGCATCGCCGTCGACGCGACACACCTGCACGACCTGCAGTCCGAGTTCGCGGCCCAGGTGGCCGCGGCCGCGAACGCCGCCTACGAGGTCATCGGCAAGCAGATCAATCTCGGTTCGCCGAAGCAGCTGCAGGTGGTGTTGTTCGACGAGCTCGAGATGCCGAAGACGAAGAAGACCAAGACCGGATACACCACCGACGCCGACGCGCTGCAGAACCTGTTCGACAAGACGGGTCACCCTTTCCTCGAACATCTGCTCGCGCACCGTGAGCACACCAAGATGAAGACCACCGTCGACGGGCTGATCAAATCCGTCGCCGACGACGGCCGCATCCACACCACCTTCAACCAGACCGTCGCGGCGACGGGCCGGCTCTCGTCGACCGAGCCGAATCTGCAGAACATCCCGGTGCGGACCGAGGCCGGTCGCCGGATCCGCGACGGCTTCGTCGTAGGCGACGGCTTCGACGTGCTGCTCACCGCCGACTACAGCCAGATCGAGATGCGCATCATGGCGCACCTGTCGGCCGACGAAGGACTCATCGAAGCCTTCCGCACCGGCGAGGACCTGCACACCTTCGTGGCGTCGCGCGCGTTCGGGCTGCCGCTCGAGGAGGTCACACCGGAACTGCGTCGTCGGGTCAAGGCGATGTCCTACGGCCTCGCCTACGGGCTCAGCGCCTACGGGCTGGCGCAGCAGCTGAAGATCTCCACCGACGAGGCCCGCGAACACATGGAGGCCTATTTCACCCGCTTCGGCGGCGTGCGGGACTACCTCTACAACGTGGTCGAGGAGGCCCGCAAGGTCGGCTACACGTCCACGTTGTACGGCCGCCGGCGGTACCTTCCCGACCTCAACAGCGACAACAGGCAGCGCCGGGAGATCGCCGAACGCGCCGCGCTCAACGCCCCCATCCAGGGCACGGCCGCCGACATCATCAAGGTCGCGATGATCGACGTGCAGAAGGCGCTGAACGAGGCGGGGTTGCGGTCGCGGATGCTGCTGCAGGTGCACGACGAGCTCGTGCTCGAGGTGGTCGAATCCGAACGCGAGCAGGTCGAGGCGCTCGTGCGCGACAAGATGGACTCGGTGATCGAGCTGTCGGTGCCGCTCGAGGTCTCGGTCGGCTACGGCCGCAGCTGGGACGCCGCCGCACACTGAGCCGTACAGGAAGACCGCGACGCACGGACGACGACGCCCGCCCCCGAATGCCGGGAGCGGGCGCCGTCGATGCGAGTGGGTCAGCCCTGCTCGGCGCGAGCCTCGGCGATCTGCTTGCGCACATCGTCCATGTCGAGGTTCTTGACCTGCGAGACCAGATCCTCGAGCGCGGCAGGCGGAAGAGCACCGGCCTGGTTGTAGACGAGGATGCCTTCGCGGAACGCCATGATCGTGGGGATCGAGCGGATGTTCGCCGCTGCCGCGATGGCCTGCTCGGCCTCGGTGTCGACCTTCGCGTGCACGACGTCGGGGTGTTTGTCCGACGATGCCTCGAAGGTGGGGGCGAACTGCTTGCAGGGGCCGCACCAGTCGGCCCAGAAGTCGACGAGCACGATGTCGTTGCTCGTGACGACCTCGTCGAAGTCCTGCTGGGTGAGAGCCTTGGTTGCCACGGAAATCCTTTCGGTCGGGCGTGTCGACGGGTCCAACATCCGGCCGCAGTTGTTTCTTCCCGTCACGTCTTCCTTCCGCCCACGCTACGTGACGGCACCGCGTCGGGGGACGCGTCGAGACGGGCGAACCGAGGGATGCGTCACACGCTCACCGGCTCGAGGGATCGGCGGAACGTACGGCGATAGGCCTGCGGCGTCGTCTGGCGCAACCGCAGGAAATGCCGACGCAACACCGCTGCGGTGCCGAACCCGACGCGGTCGGCCACCACGTCGACGGGCAGGTCGGTCTCCTCGAGAAGCCGCTGAGCGGCCAGGACCCGCTGGTCGCGGAGCCAGCGCGCGGGGGTGACCCCGACCTCGGCGACGAACCGCCGCGCGAACGTGCGCGCCGACATGTGCGCCTTCTGTGCCAACGCGGCCACCGGGAGTTCCCGGTCGAGGTGCTCGCTCATCCAGTCGAGCAGAGGCGCGAGCGACTCGTCCTTGCATTCGGGCAGCGGCATCGCGACGTACTGGGCCTGCCCACCGTCGCGATGCGGCGGCACGACCATGCGCCGGGCGATCGTGTTGGCGACCTGCGCCCCCTGCACGGTGCGCACGATGTGCAGGCACAGGTCGATGCCGGCCGCGGTGCCTGCGGCGGTGAGGACGGGATGGTCGTCGACGTAGAGCACGTCCCGGTCCACTTGCGCCGTCGGATACATCCGGGCGAGGCGATCGGCGTGCATCCAGTGGGTCGTGCAGCGGCGCCCGTCGAGCAGTCCCGCCGCGCCGAGGACGAACGCGCCGGTGCACATGCTCGCCACGCGCGCACCCCGGTCGACGGCGGCGCGCAGCTTCGCACACAGCGGTTCGAGGCGCTCGTCGTCGAGACCGATGCCTTCGCTGTCCACCGCGGGCAGCAGGATCAGGTCGGCGTCGTCGAGCAGATCGAGCATGTGGGGCACGTCGATGGTGTAGCCGAAGCGGGTGCGCACGGGCTCGGTGCTCGCGGCGACGAGGTGGAAGTCGTAGGTGGGCAGGCCGTCGTCGGAGCGGTCGAATCCGAACACCTCGCACGCCACGCCGAGCTCGAACGTCTCGACGTAGGGGAGGAGGGGAACGACCACCTTCTCGAGCCGGCCGCTGATTCGCGGTGTTCCGGACACGGCAACGAGTGTGACAGTGCGGTGGCAGAAAATCGAGGTTTCCTGACGATTCTGCCACTGTCGGGCCGGGTCCCGACGCAGCAGACTCGACGCATGATCCTGCTGGTCCTCGTACTCCTGGCGATCTTCCTCCTCCTCGACGTGCTCGCGCTCACCGAACGCACGCCCGACACCCATCGGGAAGTGACGCAGTTCGGCGACTATCGCTTCTGAACCATCTGCTCACCGCTCAGGTGAGCAACCATTCCCGCTTGGCGTCGCCGTCCCAGCGCCGCACTCCCGCGCTCGAACCGGTC
>NZ_AJVB01000369.1:0-3895 GCF_000278445.1 Rhodococcus sp. R1101 | reverse complement strand
CGACCGCAACCTCGCCGCGTTCTCGTCGGGTGAGGCCCGAGTGCTCGTCGCGACGGATGTCGCTGCGCGCGGTGTCCACGTCGACGACGTCGAACTCGTCGTGCACGTCGATCCTCCGGCCGAGCACAAGGCATACCTGCACCGCTCGGGCCGTACCGCCCGCGCCGGCAGCACGGGCGACGTCGTGACCGTCGTGCTGCCCGACCAGCGCAAGGATCTCGCGGCCATCATGCGCAAGGCCGCGATCGACGTCACCCCGGTGAAGGTGACGGCGGACTCCGAGCACGTGCTCGCGCTCGTCGGCGAGATCGCGCCGCATGTTCCGCCGGCTCCGAAGCAGACTGCCGCGCCGTCGCGTCCGCAGCGCAACGGCGGCGGTCGGCGGTCGTCGGCTCCTCGTCAGGGTTCCACCCAGCGCTCCGGTTCGGGGCAGCGCTCCTCCTCGAGCGGACAGCGTTCCGCGGATGGACAGCGCTCCTCGGGAGGACAGCGTGCGACCGGCGGTCAGCGTTCGGCCGGTCAGGGCGCCGCAACCGCAACCGGTGGCCGCCGCCGTCCCCAGCGCCGCACCTCCGCTGCACGCTGAGTCCGACCGCCCGCGTCAGCGGGGTGTGAACCTGTGTATCGCGTACATCGCGTCCGCGGACACCGGTTCGGTCGGCACACAGCGCCGTAATCGCTCCCGTACGTCGTCGGCGTCGAGATCGGCGCCGATGACGACGAGTTGCGTCCCGTCGGGCACATCGTCCCGTCGGCCCGCCGTGTCGAAGCGGATGTGGTCGCCCACGGTGTGCACCAGATAGTCGGCGGTGTGCAACCCGGCGGTGACACGCACATATCCTTTGATACGGAACACCCCTGCGGGCTGGTTCTCGAGGAAATCGACCAGCACGCGGGGGTGCAGTGCATCTGCGGCGTCGAAGGTGATCGCGTCGTAGCCCTCGTGCAGATGGGTGTGGTCGTGCTCGTCCTGCTCGTAGAGCAGTTCGTCGAGGGTGAGCTGTTCCCCGGGCCGGGGATCCGGACGCTCCGGGATGTCGAACAACAGCGCCGGGTCGATGCGGCCGTGGTCGGTGGAGACGACCGCCGCGCGGGAATTGAGCCGGCACAGGCGGGTCAGCAGATCGTCGTGAGCGTCACCGTCGATGCGGTCGGTCTTGTTGACCAGCACCAGATCTGCGAGAGCGACGTGTTGTTCGAGTTCGGGATGCTGCGCTGCGGTCGCGGCGAACTCCACCGCGTCGACGACGAGCACGAGGCCGCCGTAGGTGACGTATTCGTTCTCCGAGCCGGCGACGAGCCGGATCATGTTGCGGGGCTCGGCGAGTCCGCTGGCCTCGACGACGATGACGTCGAGATCGGACGAGCGGTGGGCGAGCTTGTCGAGCATCGCGTCCATGTCGCTGACATCGACTGCGCAGCACAGGCATCCGTTGCTGAGCGAAACCATCGAGTCGACCTGCCCGGCGACCATCATGGAATCGATGTTGACCGAGCCGAAGTCGTTGACGATCACGCCGATCCGCGCACCGCGGGTATTACGCAGAAGGTGGTTGAGCAGCGTCGTCTTCCCCGCGCCGAGAAATCCGGCCACCACGATCACCGGGATCTGCTTCTTCGCCATGAAGGTGAGACTAGCGGTGTGCGCGTGTGCGGTTCCGGTAGCCGCCGCTACCGGAACCGCGCACCGGCGGCATCAGCTGCCGCGCTTGATCCACTCCTCGAGATGCGGCGACTCGGTACCGATGGTGGTGCCGTCGCCGTGACCGGTGTGGACCGTGGTCTCCGCGGGCAGGACGAAGAGCTTGTCGCGGATCGACCCGATGATGGTCGGGAAGTCCGAGAACGAGCGGCCCGTCGCGCCCGGCCCGCCGGAGAACAGGGTGTCGCCGCTGAACAGCTCACCCGCCTCCGGCAGGTACAGGCAGGTCGAGCCCGGTGAGTGACCCGGTGTGGCGATCGCCTGGATGTCGGTGCCGGCAACCCGGATCCGCTCCCCGTCCTCGAGCGTGCCGTGTGCGACACCCGGATGGGTCATCTCCCACAGCATGTCGTCGGCCGGGTTGAGCAGGATCGGCGCGTCGAGCTTCTCCGACAGTTCGGGCGCCACCGTGATGTGGTCGTTGTGGGCGTGCGTGCATACGATCGCCACGACCTTCCGCCCACCGACGGCGTCGATGATCGGCTGCGCGGTGTGCGCGGCATCGATGACGACCACCTCGGAGTCGTCGCCGACGAGCCAGATGTTGTTGTCGACCTCCCATTCGCCGCCGTCGAGCTCGAAGGTGCCCGAGGTGACGACGCGGTCGACGCGGATCGGAGAGGTGCTCACAGGACCACCACCGAACGCAGCACCTCACCGCGGTGCATCGTCTCGAAGGCCTTCTCGACGTCGTCGATGCCGATGCGCTCGGTGACGAACTTCTCGAGCGGCAGACGCCCCTGCTGGTAGAGGTCGACGTAGGTCGGGAAGTCGCGCTCGGGCAGGCAGTCGCCGTACCACGAGCTCTTGAGCGAGCCGCCGTGCGAGAAGAAGTCGATCAGCGGCATCTCGAGGGTCATGTCCGGGGTGGGCACACCCACGAGGACGACGGTGCCGGCGAGATCGCGGGCATAGAAGGCCTGCTTGTAGGTCTCCGGACGGCCCACGGCCTCGATGACGACGTCGGCACCGAAACCGCCCGTCAGTTCCTTGATCGCCTCGACCGCGTCGACCGAGGTGGAGTTGACGGTGTGGGTGGCGCCGAGATCGGTGGCCCACTCGAGCTTCTTGTCGTCGCGGTCGACGGCGATGATCGTGCCTGCGCCCGCCAGACGCGCCCCCATGATCGCGGCATCGCCGACACCGCCACAGCCGATGACCGCGACGGACTGGCCACGCGACACTCCGCCGGTGTTGACGGCGGCGCCGAGACCTGCCATGACACCGCAACCGAGCAGGCCCACGACGGCCGGATCGGCACTCGGGTCGACCTTGGTGCACTGGCCGGCGTGCACGAGAGTCTTGTCGGCGAATGCGCCGATGCCCAGCGCCGGGGTGAGCTCGGTGCCGTCCTCGAGCGTCATCTTCTGCGTGGCGTTGAAGGTGTCGAAGCAGTACTGCGGCCGGCCGCGCTTGCACGCGCGACACTGTCCGCACACCGCGCGCCAGTTCAGGACGACGAAGTCGCCCACGGCGACGGAGTCGACACCCTCACCGACGGACTCGACGACACCGGCGGCCTCGTGGCCGAGCAGGAACGGGAACTCGTCGTTGATGCCACCCTCGCGGTAGTGCAGATCCGTGTGGCACACCCCGCACGCGGCGATCGCGACGACGACCTCACCGGGTCCGGGATCGGGGATCACGATGGGCACGACCTCCACAGGCGCTCCCTTCGAGCGAGCGACGACTCCGCGGACTGTTTGCGACATGGTGTCTCCGTTTCGTGATGCGACCGGCTGTGTCCGGTGATTCCGACTTCCGGTGATTCCGACCCTAGCCACTCCCGCGACGCTCTGCTCCTGATCGTTCGACGGGTCCGACCCCGCCGAACGGCCAGGCGGCCATCCGACTTCCCCTTGTCCGATTGGCGCATTTCCCTCGGATTTCGCATCCGGTGCTCGCAGAAGTGTTCACCGCCACCACCTCGGAAAAGCCGCCTCGATGTAACGCTCCGACCGGCCTTCACGAAATCCGTTACGACCCGTCGCACTTCGGCGGACCGGCAATTCCTCGGTGAGAAACGGATTGGTAGAGGCCCATGGCACTTCGAAAGTCGCTGTCGCGTCGGAGAATTCTTGCCGGCGTCTTCGCTCCCACCGCACTCGGAGTCGTGGCAGCGGCCGCGATCGTGCTACCCCAGCAGGACACCCCCACCGTGGCCGACCCGTATCTCGCCGGCCTCGCGAAGAC
>NZ_AJVB01000368.1:0-3898 GCF_000278445.1 Rhodococcus sp. R1101 | reverse complement strand
GATCCCGTTCGGTGTCCTGGGCGTGGCATGGCAACTGCTGACGGTCGCTGCGCTCTTCGCCGTCGTGCGGATCGCTCTCGAACTCGTCGTGAGCGACGGTGATGTCGACGAGGACGGGGGCTGCCGCTCCGGCGCGGAACCGGTCGTGGACCGGTACCGCGATGGTGTGGACGGCCGCGGGGATCTGGACCGAACCGGTTCGCACCACACTCGACTACGGGCAGATCAACGTCTTCCTCGTCCTCGGCGTGATGCTCGCGGCGCGCAGTTCGCGGTGGTGGCTGTCGGGGGGTCTCGTCGGTGTGCTCGCCGGCATCAAGCTCACGCCCGCGATCACCGGGTTGTACTTCCTCGCGCAGCGGCGCCGGCGCGAGGCGGTGTTCTCCGCCGTCGTCTTTGCGGGGACGGTCCTGGTGAGCCTGCTCGTGCTCGGCTCCCAGGCCGCCACCTACTTCGGCTCCCTCCTGGGCGACGCGGACCGGATCGGGCCGGTCGTCTCGGTGTGGAACCAGTCGCTGCGCGGAGCCCTGAGCCGTGTCGCCGGTGAGGACGTGGGTCTCGGCCCGGCGTGGCTGCTCGCCGTCGTCGTCTGCGCCGTCCTCGCGTTCGCGGCGTGGCGGTCGCTGCGGCCGTTGCCCGACGGAACCCACGATCGCCTCGGCACGCTGCTGGTCGTGCAGCTGTTCGGTCTGCTCGTCTCACCGATCTCGTGGGTCCACCACTGGGTATGGGTGGTTCCGCTGCTGCTGTGGCTGGTCTACGGCCCCGCGGCACGCACGCTCGGCGCCCGCGTCGTCGCCGTGTGCTGGGCGGCGGTCACGCTGATCGGCGTCCCATGGGTGCTCAGCACGGCGCAGGACTCGATCTGGGACGTCGAACGCCCCGCTCCGCTCGCCTGGCTGGGCGCGGTCAACGTGGTGGGTGTCCTTGCCGTCTACGTCGTCATGATCCTCGCCGGGCGCACGGGACGGGACGAGCAGGCGACTACGGACCCGAGTGTCGGGCCTCCTCGTCGATCCGGCGCGCAAGAGCCGGATCCGACTCCGTGATGCCACCGGCGGAGTGCGTGCTCAACGCGAAGGTCACCTTCCGCCACCTGATGTCGATGTCCGGATGATGGTTCGCTTCCTCGGCGACGACGGCCACCCGGTCGACGAGCGCGATCGCGTCGGGAAAGGTCGGTGCCTCGATGGTGCGGACGAGCGACCGTCCCGCGCGGTGCCAGTGCGGCAGCTCGGCCAGCGCGGCGTCGATCTCCCCGTCCGTCAGCAGCTGGGACATGACTCATTCTGGGACGATGCGGGTCATGTCTGCAAGCACATCGTCTGCGAGTACACCGGCGCCCGACGGGCACGTAGTGGCCGGCGCCGTCATCCGGGACGGACGCGTGCTGCTCGCTCAGCGTCTCCGGCCCGCCGACCTCGCGGGACTGTGGGAGTTGCCCGGCGGCAAGGCCGAACCGGGGGAGAGTGCGGAAGCGGCGCTCGTGCGGGAGCTGAGGGAAGAACTCGGTGTCGAGGTGCGCGGCGCGGAACGTCTGGGCGTGGCGGTGCCGTTGGCCGGGGGCCGGGAGTTGTGTGCCTACCGCGTCGAACTCGTCTCCGGTGATCCCGAGCCGCTCGACCACGCGGCGTTGCGGTGGGTCGACGCGGACGAACTCGGGCGGATCGATCTCGTCCCGGCCGACCGCGCGTGGATCCCGGACCTGCGGGAGCATCTGCGGCGCTGAGTCAGGCGGCACGGGCCCGGTCGAGATATTTGCGCAGTTCCTTCTTGCTCAGGCCGTCGTTCTCGACCTTCCTCATGCGCATGACGACGACGGGGCATTCGAGGCACCGCGTCTTCTTGCGGCAGCACTTCTTCTTCGGCTTCAGGCCCGCTACCTTGCTCGCCTTCACCTTCCCCATACGTCCCGCCTGCCTTCCACGGACCAGCGCGCGGCGAATCCACCGGCGGGCGAAGGTTAGCATCCCCTTACTCGTGGGCCAAGGGGTGGATGAGGTGCCGGATTCGGACCTTGCGTCTCCCGCGGAAGTGTCGAACGTCACCCCGATCATTGCCGACCTGCGGATATCGGCTGAGGTAGACGCAGCGACCTACGAGCGGCCTGTAAAGTGTATTGACGGCCGCAGTACTTGCACGCCGAGTTTCGGGCGGAGCAGGTAGCTCGCAATCTCGCGTCGCGGCCATCGAGACGAACGCCGTACGGGCGAGGTGCCGACCGGGTCCAGTGCCGTGTGGCCGGACTACAGCCAGGAGAGCTATCGCGTGAGCACCGCTGATTTTCGGAACGTCGCCATCGTGGCGCACGTCGACCATGGAAAGACCACTCTCGTCGACGCCATGTTGCGCCAGTCGGGCGCGTTCGCCGAACGTGCGGAACTCGTCGACCGGGTCATGGACTCGGGCGACCTCGAGCGCGAGAAGGGCATCACCATTCTCGCGAAGAACACCGCTGTGCACCGGCACAACCCCGACGGCACCGTCACGGTCATCAACGTCATCGACACTCCCGGCCACGCCGACTTCGGTGGTGAGGTCGAGCGCGGCCTGTCCATGGTCGACGGTGTCGTCCTGCTCGTGGACTCCTCCGAGGGGCCGCTGCCGCAGACCCGTTTCGTGCTGCGCAAGGCTCTCGCCGCGTCGCTGCCGGTGATCCTCGTGGTCAACAAGACCGACCGGCCCGACGCCCGCATCGCCGAGGTCGTCGAGGAGAGCCAGACCCTGCTGCTCGACCTCGCGTCCGACCTCGACGACGAAGCCGCCGAAGCCGCCGAGCTCGCCCTCGGCCTGCCCGTCCTCTACGCCTCCGGCCGTGAAGGCAAGGCATCGAAGAAGCAGCCCGAGAACGGCCAGGTCCCCGACGCCGAGAACCTCGACGAGCTCTTCGAGGTCCTCATGGAGTGCATCCCCGCACCCAAGGGCGATCCGGTGGCCCCGCTGCAGGCCCACGTCACCAACCTCGACGCCTCCGAGTTCCTCGGTCGTCTCGCGCTGCTGCGCATCCACCACGGCGAGCTGCGCAAGGGCCAGACCGTCGCGTGGATGCACGCCGACGGCGTCAAGAACGTCAAGATCACCGAGCTGCTCAAGACCGTCGGTGTCGAGCGTCAGCCGGGCGAGGTCGCGGTCGCCGGCGACATCGTCGCCGTGGCCGGTATCCCGGAGATCATGATCGGCGACACGCTCGCCGATCCGGAGACCCCGGTGGCACTGCCGCGCATCACCGTCGACGAGCCGGCCATCTCGATGGTCATCGGCACCAACACCTCGCCGCTCGTCGGCCGGGTCAAGGGCCACAAGCTCACCGCGCGCATGGTCAAGACGCGGCTCGATTCCGAACTCGTCGGCAACGTGTCGCTGCGCGTGCTCGACATCGGACGTCCGGACGCGTGGGAGGTGCAGGGCCGTGGCGAACTCGCCCTGGCCATCCTCGTCGAGCAGATGCGCCGCGAAGGCTTCGAGCTGACCGTCGGCAAGCCGCAGGTGGTCACCCGGACCATCGACGGCAAGCTGCACGAGCCCTACGAAGAGCTGACCATCGACAGCCCCGAGGAGCACCTCGGCGCCATCACCCAGCTCCTCGCGAACCGCAAGGGCAAGATGGTCCAGATGACCAACCAGGGCACCGGCTGGGTCCGCATGGAGTTCATCATCCCGTCGCGCGGCCTGATCGGTTTCCGCACCGACTTCCTCACCGAGACCCGCGGCACCGGCATCTCCAACGCGATCTTCCACGGCTACGCGCCGTGGGCCGGCGAGATCCGGGCGCGCCACACCGGTTCGCTCGTCTCCGACCGTGCCGGCACGGTCACCCCGTTCGCGATGATCCAGCTCGCCGATCGCGGCACCTTCTTCGTCGAACCGGGCAGCGACACCTACGAAGGTCACGTCGTGG
>NZ_AJVB01000367.1:0-3907 GCF_000278445.1 Rhodococcus sp. R1101 | reverse complement strand
TCGCGCTGGCCCTGTCGTGGTTGACGGTCCTGCCCGCACGGGGTCCCGCCGAGATCGATCGGACGATCGCCGGACGCGCCATCTCTGCGGCACCGATCGCCGGTGCCCTTCTCGCTGCCGCGGCCGCGGCCGTGGGCGGGCTCGGCTCGGCCGTCGGTGCGCCACCCCTGGTGACGGGGCTGTTGTGCGTCGGTGCGCTTGCGGTCGGTACCCGCGGGATGCACGTCGACGGCCTGAGCGACACCGCCGACGGCCTCGGTTGTTACGGCCCGCCCGAGCGGGCACGCGAGGTGATGCACAGCGGCGGCGCCGGTCCGTTCGGCGTCGTGGCACTCGTCGTCGTCCTCGGTCTGCAGGCCGCTTCGTTCGGTGCGCTCGCCGACACGCACGCGTGGTGGGCGGTCGCCTTCGCGGTCTTCACCGGACGTGTCGCGGTGGTCGTGGCATGCCGGCGCGGGGTGCCCGCCGCGCCCGGCAGCGGCTTCGGCGCGCTCGTATCGGGCACCCAGGGCGTCGTGCCGGTCGCACTGTGGTCGCTGTCGGCCGTGGTGCTGTCGGTCGTGTGCCTGCCCGGCCCGGTCTGGGCCGGGCCGCTCGTGGTGATGGTGGTGCTGGTCGCGGCGGTGGTCTTCGCCCGGCACTGCGTCGCGCGCTTCGGGGGCATGAACGGGGACGTGCTCGGCGCGGTCTCCGAGGGCACGGTCGCTGCCGTGGCGGTGGCGGCGGCGAGCCTGCTGTAGATCGCATTCCCTCCGGAAACGACACAAGGGTGCTGCCGGAGTCCGGCAGCACCCTTGCGATGGTGGCTACGTCACTTGCGCAGTGTCGTCATCCATCCGTGAGTGTCGGCGAAGGTGCCGCGCTGGATGCCCGTCAGGGTGTCGCGCAGGGCCATCGTGATCGGGCCGGGCTCGCCGTCGGCGATGGTGAACTCGCCGTCCTTGTCCTTGACGCTGCCGACCGGCGTGATGACCGCCGCGGTACCGCACGCGAACACCTCGGTGATCTCACCGCTCGCGGCCTTCTCGCGCCACTCGTCGGTGCTGATGCGCCGCTCCTCCACCGCGAGACCGGAGTCCTTGGCGAGGGTGAGCAACGAGTCGCGGGTGATGCCGGGGAGCAGCGAGCCGGACAGCTCCGGGGTGACCAGGCGCGCGTCGGCGCCGGACCCGTACACGAAGTACAGGTTCATGCCGCCCATCTCCTCGACGTACTTGCGCTCGATGGCATCGAGCCAGACCACCTGGTCGCAGCCCTGTTCGGCCGCGTGCGCCTGCGCGACGAGCGACGCCGCGTAGTTGCCGGCGAACTTCGCGGCGCCGGTGCCGCCCGGTGAGGCACGCACGTACTCACGGGAGAGCCACACGTTGACGGGCTTCACGCCGCGCGGAAAGTAGGCACCCGCCGGGGACGCGATGACGAGGAACGTGTACTCCTTCGCGGGCCGCACACCGAGAGCCGGCTCGGTCGCGAAGGCGAAGGGACGCAAGTAGAGGGAATCCTCGCCGCCCGCGGCCGGAACCCACTCGTTGTCGACCTCCACCAGCTCGGTGATCGCCTGCACGAACAGCTCCGGCGGCAGGTACGGCATCGCGAGCCGCTCCGCGGACCGGTTCATGCGCGCCGCATTGGCGGTCACGCGGAACGACGCGATGCTGCCGTCGGCCTGCCGGTAGGCCTTGAGGCCCTCGAAGATCGCCTGCCCGTAGTGCAGGACCATCGCGGCCGGGTCCAGGGAGATCGGGGCGTACGGCTCGACTTTCGCGTCGTGCCAACCGATCCCGTCGGTGTAGGTGATCGACACCATGTGATCGGTGAAGTACTGCCCGAAACCGGGATTCGACAGAACCTCCTGGCGCCGCTCCGCAGAGCTCGGGGAAGGATGCTGGACGCGGGCGAATTCGAGGACACCTGTCATGGAGGACAATGGTACAACCGCCTGCGGAAGCCCTATCTGGTGTGGTCCTCGACGAACGGCGGAGTCACCACTTCGGCGCGCAGCGATCGTCCGCGCACGTCCACGCTCACTTCGTCGCCGGGTTCGAGTCCGGCGGCGGTGTCGAGGAGTGCGAGGGCGATGCCGATCTTGAGGGTCGGCGAGAAGGTTCCCGAGGTGGTCCGGCCGACCTCGGCACCGTCGCGCAGCACCGTCAGATCCTGACGCAGGACACCGCGGTCGAGCGCCCGCAGACCCCACAGTTTCCGTGCCGGGCCCGCCTCTTTCTCGCGGAGCAGGGCGTCGCGGCCCCAGAACTGCGGCTTCTTCCAGCCCACGGCCCAGCCGACCCGCGCCTGGAGCGGGGAGATGTCCACGGACAGTTCGTGTCCGTGCAGCGCGTAGCCCATCTCGGTGCGCAGGGTGTCGCGGGCACCGAGACCCGCGGCCTGCCCGCCCTGGGCACGGACGGCCTCGAGCAGGGCACGGAAGACGCGCTCTGCGTCGTCCCAGCGAGGCAGCACCTCGAAACCGCGCTCACCGGTATATCCGCTGCGGCACACCCGCACCGGAGCACCCTCGTATCCGGCGTCGGCGAAACCCATGTAGGTGATGTCGGTGGGCAGTCCCAGTGCTTCGAGGACGTCGGCGGACCTCGGCCCCTGGACGGCGAACACCGCGTGGTCCCGATGCTGGTTCGTCACAGTGACGCCCGCGGGCACCGCCGCGGACAGCGCCTCGACGACCGCGGCCGTATTGGCCGCGTTGGGAACGAGGAAGAGTTCGTCGTCGGAGACGTAGTAGACGATCAGGTCGTCGACCACACCACCGCTCTCGGTGCAGCACAGCGTGTACTGCGCCTTGCCGGGAGCGATCCTGGTGAGGTCGTTGGTGAGGGTCGTGTTCAGGAACTCTGCGGCGCCCGGCCCGGCGACGAGCGCTTTACCCAGGTGGCTGACGTCGAACAGGCCCACCGTCTCGCGCACGGCCGTGTGCTCGGCGACCGTCCCCGCGTAGGAGACGGGCATCTCCCAGCCGCCGAACGGAGCGAATGTCGCGCCGAGTTCGACGTGCACGGCGTGGATGGGCCCCTGCTTCAGTTCCTCGTCACTCATGGCGTACGACGCTATCCCACCGCCATCGTGTCCGACAGCGACGTCCGGCGTCGGTGTCATTAGGGTCGATGACATCGAGGTGATCCCCTCGCACCGAACGACGCCCCACACGAACGACTCGCTCGTTCCCGATCAGCTCCAAGGAGATGCCCTGTGAGTGCACCCACTCCCGATCTTCCCGAACTCGTTCTCGCCGGTTCGGTATCCGAGCGAGCCGATGTACTCGTGATCGGACTGACCTCCGCCGACGGCACCCCCGAGATCCTCGCGGGTGACGCACCGGTCGACGAGGCGGTTCTCGGTGAACTGCTCGACAACCTGGTCGCCGTGGGCGCGACGGGCCGCAGCGAAGAACTCACGCGGGTGCCGGCACCCGCGTCGCTGCCCGTGGCGAGCGTCCTCGCCGTCGGTCTCGGTGATGCCGACAAGATCGACGCCGAGCAGGTCCGCCGTTCCGCCGGTACCGCAGCACGCGTATTGACAGGTGTGGGGACGGTCGCGACCACGCTGTCCGCCGTCGACCTCGGTGCCGCGGCGGAAGGGTTCGCGCTCGGCGCCTACACCTACACCGAGTTCCGGTCGGAGAAGTCCGCGCCGAAGGAGGATGCCCGGCCGGTCGCGCAGGTGGAGTTGCTGGTGCCGTCGACCCGCGACCGCGACGCCAAGTCCGCCCTCACCCGCGCCACCGCGATCGCCGAGGCCGTCGCGACGGCCCGGAACTTCGTGAACACCCCGCCCAGCCATCTGTTCCCGGCCGAGTTCGCCGAGCGGGCGAAGGCCCTCGGCGAGGCCGCCGGGCTGAAGGTCGAGGTCCTCGACGAGAAGGCACTGGAGAAGAAGGGCTTCGGGGGCATCG
>NZ_AJVB01000366.1:0-3926 GCF_000278445.1 Rhodococcus sp. R1101 | reverse complement strand
CAGGTGGTCGGCGGCAGCGTCTCCGACTCCGCCGCGGCCTGGCGGGGGGCGTTCCTCGCGCACGGGTCGCTCACCGAACCGGGCAGGTCCTCGGCCCTCGAGGTCAGCTGTCCCGGCCCGGAGGCCGCCCTCGCGCTCGTGGGTGCGGCCCGCAGGCTCGGCGTCACCGCCAAGGCGCGCGAGGTGCGCGGCGCCGACCGCGTCGTGATCCGAGACGGCGAGGCCATCGGTGCGCTGCTCACCCACATGGGCGCCCAGGACACCCGTCTGGTCTGGGAGGAACGCCGCATGCGCCGGGAGGTGCGCGCGACCGCGAACCGCCTCGCCAATTTCGACGACGCCAATCTGCGCCGGTCCGCACGCGCCGCAGTGGCAGCCGCGGCCCGGGTCGAACGGGCGTTGGCGATCCTGGGAGAGGACGTGCCCGACCACCTCGCCGCCGCCGGATCGCTGCGTGTGAAGCACCGCCAGGCGTCCCTCGAGGAACTCGGACAGCTCGCGGACCCGCCGATGACCAAGGACGCCGTGGCAGGGAGGATCCGCCGCCTGCTGTCGATGGCGGATCGACGGGCGAAGGAACTCGGTATCCCCGACACGGAGTCGGCCGTCACCGCTGAGTTGCTGGACGAGGCATAGCGGGGCACGCTGGGAACGGAGTTCGCGCCACGACAGGGCGGCTCCCACCGCACGACCACAGCCCACTAGGGTAGGGGTCACACCAGCACAATCATCGAAATTTCAGGGCAAAGGAGCTTCACTGTGACTGTCCGCGTAGGCGTGAACGGATTCGGACGCATCGGGCGTAACTTCTTCCGTGCGGTCGAGGCGCAGAAGGCGCTCGGCACCACCGACATCGAGATCGTCGCCGTCAACGATCTCACCGACAACGACACTCTCGCGACGCTCCTGAAGTACGACTCGATCCTGGGTCGCCTCGACAAGGACGTGCGTGTCGAGGGCGACTACATCATCGTCGGCGAGCAGAAGATCAAGGCTCTCGAGATCAAGGAAGGCCCCTCCGCGCTGCCCTGGGGCGACCTGGGTGTCGATGTCGTCGTCGAATCCACCGGCATCTTCACCAACGCTGCCAAGGCGAAGGGTCACCTCGACGCCGGTGCCAAGAAGGTCATCATCTCGGCGCCCGCCACCGACGAGGACATCACCATCGTCATGGGCGTCAACCACGACAAGTACGACGGCTCGCAGAACATCATCTCGAACGCCTCGTGCACCACGAACTGCCTCGGCCCCCTCGCCAAGGTGCTGAACGACGAGTTCGGCATCGAGAAGGGGCTGATGACCACGATCCACGCGTACACCCAGGATCAGAACCTCCAGGACGCGCCGCACAAGGATCTGCGTCGCGCCCGCGCCGCCGCCCTGAACATCGTGCCCACGGGCACCGGCGCCGCCAAGGCCATCGGCCTGGTACTCCCCGAACTGCTCGGCAAGCTCGACGGCTACGCGCTGCGCGTCCCGGTCCCGACCGGCTCGGTCACCGACCTCACCGCGACCCTCACCAAGAAGGCCACCGCCGACGAGGTCAATGCCGCGCTGAAGGCCGCTGCCGAGGGCCCGCTGAAGGGCATCCTGAAGTACAACACCGACCCGATCGTGTCCTCGGACATCGTCACCGACCCGCACTCGTCGATCTTCGACGCGCCGCTGACCAAGGTCATCGACGAGCAGGTCAAGGTGGTCTCCTGGTACGACAACGAGTGGGGCTACTCGAACCGTCTGGCAGACCTCATCGGTCTCGTCGGCAAGTCCCTCTGACACTCGCAGAACAGGACATCCGAACAGTGGCAGTTCAGACCCTGAAGGATCTGCTCGACGCCGGTGTCGAGGGCCGTGGCGTGCTCGTGCGCTCCGACCTCAACGTCCCGCTCGACGGCGAGACGATCACCGACGCCGGCCGCATCCTCGCGTCCGCGCCCACCATCCGCACGCTGGCGGAGGCCGGGGCCAAGGTCGTCGTGACCGCGCACCTCGGCCGCCCCGAGGGCGAGCCGGATCCGAAGTACTCACTCGCGCCCGTCGCGGCGAAGCTCGGTGAGGTTCTCGGGCGCAACGTCCAGCTCGCCGGCGACGTCGTCGGGCAGGACGCGCTCGCACGCTCCGAAGGCCTGACCGACGGCGACATCCTCCTCCTCGAGAACGTCCGGTTCGACGCTCGCGAGACCAGCAAGGACGACGCCGAGCGGCTCGCCTTCGCCCGCGAACTCGTCGAGCTCGTCGGCGACGACGGCGCGTTCGTCTCCGACGGTTTCGGTGTCGTGCACCGCAAGCAGGCGTCGGTCTACGACGTCGCGACGCTGCTTCCGCATTACGCGGGCGGTCTCGTCGCGGCCGAGGTCGAGGTGCTCGCCAAGCTCACCACCGACACCGAGCGGCCCTATGCCGTGGTGCTCGGCGGCTCGAAGGTCTCCGACAAGCTCGGGGTCATCGAGGCGCTTGCGCCCAAGGTCGACACGCTCGTCATCGGTGGCGGCATGTGCTTCACCTTCCTTGCCGCGCAGGGTTGTCCGGTCGGCACGTCGCTGCTCGAGGAGTCGATGATCGACACCTGCAAGCAGCTGCTCGAGCGGTTCGGCGACGTCATCCACATCCCGCAGGACGTGGTGGTGGCCGACAAGTTCGCGGCCGACGCACAGTCGCAGACCGTCGCGGCCGACTCCATCCCGGACGGATGGATGGGCCTCGACATCGGACCGGAATCCGTGCGGCGCTTCGCCTCGCTCCTCGGCTCCGCGAAGACGGTGTTCTGGAACGGCCCGATGGGCGTGTTCGAGTTCGAGAACTTCGCGGCAGGCACGAAGGGTGTCGCGGAGGCGATCATCGAAGCCACCGGAAAGGGCGCGTTCAGCGTCGTCGGCGGCGGCGACTCCGCTGCGGCCGTGCGGTCGCTCGGACTCGGTGAGGACCGTTTCTCGCACATCTCCACCGGTGGCGGCGCCTCCCTCGAATACCTCGAGGGCAAGGAACTGCCCGGCATCTCGGTTCTGGAGGGCTGACGGGAATGGCACGGACACCGCTCATCGCGGGCAACTGGAAGATGAACCTCAACCACCTCGAGGCCATCGCTCTGGTGCAGAAGATCGCGTTCACCCTTCCCGAGAAGTACCTCGAGAAGGTCGACGTGACGGTCATCCCGCCGTTCACCGACATCCGCTCGGTGCAGACGCTCGTCGAGGGCGACAAGCTCGGCATCACCTACGGGGCGCAGGATCTGTCGGTCCACGACTCCGGCGCCTACACCGGAGAGATCTCCGGTGCGATGCTCGCCAAGCTCGGCTGCACCTACGTCGTGGTCGGGCACTCGGAGCGTCGCACCCTGCACGGTGAGACCGACGAGATCGTCCGCGACAAGGCCAAGGCGGCGCTTCGGCACGGCCTCACGCCGATCGTCTGCATCGGCGAAGGTCTCGACGTCCGCGAAGCGGGCAACCACGTCGAATACAACGTCGAACAGTTGAAGAACTCGCTCGCCGGTCTGTCCGCCGACGAGATCGCGAAGATCGTCGTCGCGTACGAGCCGGTCTGGGCCATCGGCACGGGCAAGGTCGCCTCGGCGGCCGACGCCCAGGAGGTGTGCGCCGCGGTGCGCACCACTCTCGCCGAGCTGGCCTCGCCCGAGGTCGCGGCGTCGGTCCGCGTCCTGTACGGCGGGTCGGTCAACGCCAAGAACGTCGGCGAGCTCATCGCTCAGTCCGATGTCGACGGTGGTCTCGTGGGAGGCGCTTCCCTCAAGGCCGACGAGTTCGCTCAGCTGTCGGCGATCGCCGCAGGCGGTCCGCTGCTCTGAGCGACGAACATCGCGGTGGAGTGCAGGATCTCGTCGAGATCCTGCACTCCACCGCTTTTCGCCTCTGTACGTCGATTTCCCGCCCGGCATCGTGCTCGCAGCGACCCTCACCGGCACACCC
>NZ_AJVB01000365.1:0-3923 GCF_000278445.1 Rhodococcus sp. R1101 | reverse complement strand
GGGTGTGCCCCGGTGATTCCGACATTCGGATCGGCATCGGTGACCAGCCGGAGCCCGAGATCGGGTTCGAGCAGGAGGTCGACGAGCCGGAAACGGTCGGGAAGCATGTCCGTCATCTTCTACCCGTACTGTGAAAATCTCCAATGAATCGGGGAGATCGATTCACTTCTTCCAATTGATGGGTTGCCGACCAGGTCGAATACTGGGTCCACCCCAACCAGGAGTATGACGATGATCACATCTCGCAATCCTTACCTGCGCGTCGCCGTGGACGTCGGCGGCACTTTCACGGACGTGTGCATCTTCGACGAGAAAGCATCGACCACACGGATCGCGAAGGTCCCTTCCACCCCGGACGATCCGATGCGTGCCGTCGTCGACGGTGTGCGTGCCGCGGGCGTCGACCTGAGCGAGGTGACCCTGTTCTCGCACGGCACCACCGTTGCCACCAACGCGCTCATCACCCGCAACTTCCCGCCGGCCGCCCTCGTCACCACCCGCGGATTCCGCGACGTACTCGAAATCCGCGACGGCACCAAGGACGAGCTGTGGGACACGTACGTCGATGTCGGCCCCCCTTACATCCGCCGTCGTGACCGCTACGAAGTCACCGAACGCATCGACTACGCCGGCGAGGTCGTCACCCCACTCGACGAAGCAGAGGTCCGCGAGATCGCCCGCATCCTGCGCCGCAAGGACATCAAGACCGTGGCGGTGTGCCTGATCAACAGCTACGTCAACAGTGATCACGAACAGCGCGTACGAGCCCTGCTCGAGGCCGAACTGCCCGACGTCACCGTCTCGACCTCCAGCGAGATCCTCCCCGAGATCTTCGAATACGACCGCGCCTCGACCACCGTCGCCAACGCCGTGCTCGCCCCGCTGGTCAGCGGATACGTCAACCGCTTGGAAGCGCAGCTGCGCACCGACGGATACGAGGGTGATCTGCTGCTGCTCCACTCGGGCGGCGGTTCCATGACCCCTGCGATGGTGGAGAAGTATCCGGTTCGGCTCGCAGCCTCGGGTATCGCCGCCGGCGCGATCGCCGTGGCCGACATCGCGACGCGCTGCGGGTACCCCAACGCGATCGGCCTGGACATGGGTGGCACCAGTACCGACATCTCCCTCGTCTACGACGGCGAGGTCCGCACCACCAAGCAGTGGCAGGTCGAGTACGGCTTCCCCATCTCCTTCCCCAGCATCGAGGTGCTCACGATCGGTGCCGGTGGTGGATCGTTGGCCTGGCTCGACGAAGCGGGTTCGTTGCGCAACGGTCCGCAGTCCGCCGGCGCCTCCCCCGGCCCGGCCTGTTATCTGCGCGGCGGCACCGAACCGACCAATACCGACGCCAACGTGCTGCTCGGCCGACTGGGCACCGCCCTCATCGGCGGTGGACTCAGCCTCGACGTGGCGGCAGCGGAGAACGCGATCAAACAGACCGTGGCAGGACCGCTCGGTCTCGACGCGGACACCGCGGCGAGCAACATCATCCAGGTCGCCAATGCGAACATGGCAGATGCCGTGCGGCTGTTGTCGATTCGTCGAGGATACGATCCCCGCGACTTCGTTCTCGTCGTCTGCGGCGGCGCAGGCGCCCTGCACGGCGCGGCCCTCGCGAAGGAACTGTCGATTCCGACCGTCGTGGTGCCGCCGCACCCGGGCATCACCTCGGCGCAAGGGTGCCTGCTCGTCGACATCCGGCACGATCTGTCGGCGATGTTCCAGGGCCGCGTGGACGACGTCGACACGACCGCGCTCGACCGTGAGTTCCTGCGCCTCGAACAGGAAGGCACGCAAAGGCTGCGCCACGAGGGGGTCGCACCCGAACGCATGGTTCTCGACCGTCACATCAGCATGCGCTACGCCGGTCAGTGGCGATCGCTGACCGTCGCCGCCGGCAACGGTCCCGGCTTCCTCGACGAGGCCGTCGAACGATTCCACGAGGAACACGAACGGGACTACTCGTTCCGGCGCGACGACACCCCGGTGGAGATCTACCAGATCGGCCTACGCGCAGTGGGTACCACACCGAAGCCGAAGTTCCCGCATGCCGGTGAGCCCACCACGGCCGAACCGGTAGCGGTGGAACGGCGCAGCGTCTATTTCGACGAAGCACAGCGCCGGCTCGACACACCTGTCTTCGACCGTGACACGCTCGGGTTCGGTACGCGCATTCCGGGCCCCGCCGTGATCACCCAGCTCGACTCCACCACCGTTGTCCCGCCCGGGACCACCGCCACCATCGACGAGTGGGCGAACATCCGCATCGACATCCAGGAGTCCCGATGACCATCCCGTCCACCACCCTCGATCCGGTCACCTTCGAGGTTCTCAAGAACGCGTTCGCCACCTCGGTCGATCTGATGTCCGAGCAGATCCTGCGCACCTGCTACTCGTTCGTCATCTACTCGCGGGACTTCTCCTCCGCGCTCTGCGACGCCGAGGGCAACACCGTCATGCAGGGCAGCCAGGACATCGCCGTTCACGTCGGCACGCTCCACTTCCAGTGCAAGGCCGTACTGGACGAATTCGGCTCCGACATCAACCCCGGCGACATCTTCATGGTCAACGACCCCTATCGCGGCGGCACCCACCTCAACGACGTCAGCTTCATCCGGCCCATCTTCGCGGACGATGTCCTCATCGCCTTCGCTCAGAACAAAGGGCACTGGGCCGATATCGGCGGCAGTGTGCCGGGATCCTTCGACGTCACTGCCACCGAACACTTCGGTGAAGGTCTGCGGATCACCCCGGTGCGGGTGTGGCACGAGGGCCGGTTCCTCGCCGACGTCGCGAAGCTCCTCGTCGCGAACACGCGGTCGCCGGAGATCAGCATGGGTGATCTGCACGCCCAGGCCGAGGCGACGGGGATATGCGAACGCGAGATCCTTCGCCTTGTGGACAAATACGGTCGCGGCACCGTCACCGAGGCCATGCATGAGGTCCAGAACTACGTCGAACGCATCGTCCGCAGCCGGGTCGCCGATCTTCCCGACGGCACCTGGACCACCGAGGACTACCTCGACTCCGATCCCGCGCGTCCCGAGGGCCTCGTCCCGATCCGGGTCACCATGACCATCGAGGGAGATCAACTCAGCTACGACCTGACGGGTAGCGCACCTGCCGTCGCGAGCTTCCTCAACAGCGGTTACGGCACCGCATTCTCCGGAATCATGGCGGGCACCAAGTCGTTCTTCCCCGATGTCCCGTTGAATTCGGGACTGTACAACGCGATTCACACCGAACTCGGGCCCGAGGGCACCGTCGTCAACGCAGGCTGGCCGCATGCGGTGACCGGGTTCTGTTCCGGCCCCTACGAGAAGATCATGAACGCGATCTTCGAACTGTGGTCGAAAGTCGTGCCCTCCCGGGGCATCGCCTGTTCGTTCAACCTCGAGTACCTCCTCGTCGGTGGGCGCGACGCCCGAACCGAGGAGCGCCCCTTCTTCATGTGGTACGACTGGATGGCCGGCGGCTGGGGTGGCCGAAACTCGAAGGACGGATCGAGCGCCACCGCACCGGTGTTCGGCATCGGTCTTGCCGTCCAGCCGTGCGAAGGACAAGAACGCCTCACCCCCGTGCTCACCACCGAGCACGCCATCATCACCGACTCCGGCGGACCGGGCGAGTACCGCGGCGGATGCGGCCTGTCCAAGGGCGGTGTCCTCACCGACAGCGACAACAGCGTGATGTCCTACTGCTGCGACCGTTCCCGCTCGGTCACCTGGGGAATCGAAGGGGGCCTACCGTCCATTCCCCATGGGGTCTGGCTCAACCGGGGCACACCCGAGGAACGCTTCCTCGGATCCGTGTTCTCGAACGTTCCTGTGCAGTCCGGTGATTCGTTCGACAGGCCGTCGGCCGGCGGAGGCGGATACGGGGATCCCCTGCGACGGGATCCGGAGTCCGTGCTCGAAGACGTG
>NZ_AJVB01000364.1:0-3942 GCF_000278445.1 Rhodococcus sp. R1101 | reverse complement strand
GTAGGCGATCTCCGGTTGTTCCTCGAGCGGTGGGACGGGATGCTGCTCTCCCGGGTGCTGCATGCGGTACTGGTCCTTCTCCGGCATTCTCGCCCTCCCTCGATCGCGTTCGTGAACGGCAATACCCGGTCCTCGACGGCATCACACCGGCACCGGCCCCGACGGGGTGGTCGGGATCCGATTGCAGGTGAACGGTATGAGCGAGGTCACATCGACGTCCGGCGCATAATGGCCACTCATGTGTCGGAACGGAGAGGCTGAGGCATGAGCGCGGACCTGTCGGCTTATCGGAACGACTTCGCCCGGATCGAGAACAAGGTCGCCGGTGAGTTCGACGCCGGTCGCCATGGCCGGGTCCTGGCGGGCTGCGTCGTCGTCCTGACGGTGTGCCTGTTGCTGCCGCAGACGTCGTCGGCGTGGTCGTGGACGGTCTTCGGCAGCTGGTTCGGCGACACCGCCCCCGTGGCCGTGCCGCTGCGGATCTTCGCGGTACTGGCCCTGGTGTTCGGTGTGGTGATCTCCACGCTGGCGTTGTGGTTGCGGCGGTGGAAGCTGGCGTCGCTCGCGATGCTCGGCTCCGGCCTGTCGTCGTTCTTCGGGTTGCTCGCCTACTGGTCGCAGGCAGGGATGATCACGAACGCACCGCATCATCCGACCGTCGCGTTGATCGCCGAATGGCTGGTGATGATCGTGATGACGTGCCAGTGGCTGCCGGTCGTGCTGAGCCGGTCGCCCACGGACGTGCCGCCGCGACCGCATCCACTCCAGGCCGGTCGGCGGTAGGTCAGCGGTCGACGAGCGACCCCATCTTCTTCGCCAGGAACTCGATGCTGCGGCGCGGCATGAGTCTGGCAAGCAGGTCGAGCATCGTCGCGTCCTTGCCGATACACACGCGGAAAGCGCCCTTCTCGATCGCATCGGCGATCCGGCGGGCGGCTTCGGCGGACGACGTGATCTCGACGGACGCATCGGTGCTGCGTCCCGGGATCGCGGCGCCGGAGTTCTCGGCGATCCCCGTGCGGACGGCTCCGGGGAACACGAGCGTCACCGCGACCTTCGTGGTGCGGAGTTCGGCGTAGAGACCTTCGGTGAGAAGTTTGACGGCGGCCTTGCTCGCGCCGTAGACCGACTGGCCCGGCACGGGCACGAAGGCTCCCATGCTCGAGACATTGAGCAGGCTCGCTTCGGGCCGGGTGAGCAGTGCGGGCAGGAACGCCTTGCACATGTGCACGACACCCCAGTAGTTGACGTCGAGGACCTTGTTCATCTCGTCGTACGGCAGCTCCGCGAACGGGACGAACTTCTGGATGATGCCGGCGACGTTGGCGACGCCGTCGACCCGTCCGTGCGCAGTGGTCACCTCGGTCACCAGCGCTTCGACGGCAGCGCGGTCGGAGACGTCGACCGTATGGGTGGTGAGACGGTCGTCGTACGCAACCGCCAATGCACGGGTGCCGTCGAGCGCCTCGGTGCGGAGATCGACCGCCGCGACCCGCGCACCACGCACGAGTAGTTCGAGGACGACGTCGCGTCCGATCCCGTTGCCTCCCCCGGTGACGACGAAAACCTTGTCACGGATCTGCATGCTGCCTCCTCGTGTCGTTGGATCCAGTCGATCCGGCCCGTCGCACCGTCGCCACCCGAGGTGTGCGGGCCGATATCTGCGGGTACCCCTTCGGACACGAGTCTGCCCAGCGTACGGAGGTGGAAATGACGACGTCGAAGAAGAAGGACGACGAGGTGCTCGAGGACCCGCCGGGTCCGGTCGATCACGGCCGCGACGGCGGCATGGCGACCCGGGAGAACGCTCCGGATGTGGTGGAACGCTCGGACGAGAAGGACGACCGCCCGACACCCGATACGACGTGAACGGCCACGAGGACGCCGTTCGGACCGATAGGTTGGGTACATGCAGTTCGCCGCACCTGCAGATCAGTACGACCGATTCATGGGCAGGTACGCCCCGACGCTCGCGCCGGCGTTGGCGGATGCCGCCGGGGTGACGGCGGGCCGGCGGGTCTGCGATGTGGGCTGCGGGCCGGGTGGACTCGCCCGGGAACTCGTCGCGCGGGTCGGTGCCGCGAACGTCGCAGCGATCGACCCTGCACCTCAGTTCGCGGCCGCGTGCCGGGACATCGCACCGGAGATCGACGTACGTGTCGGTGTGGCCGAACACCTGCCCTGGGGGGAAGGAGAGTTCGACTCCACGATGGCCTGTCTGGTCCTCGGGTTCATGAGCGATCCCGAGGAAGGTGTGCGGGAGATGGCGCGGGTGACACGCCCCGGGGGCACCGTGGCCGCATGTATGTGGGACACCACGGCGGGCGGAATGACGATCCTTCGCATCTTCTGGACCGCGGTGGGAACGGTCGATCCCCACGCTCCCGGTGAGACGACGATGGCCGGAACTGCCGAGGGCGACATAGCCGAGCGATTTCGCCGGGCAGGCCTGACCGAGATGGTCGACGGCGCGCTCTCTGCACGCGCCGAGTACGCCGACTTCGACGACTTCTGGGAGCCGTTCACGTTCGGCATCGGACCGGCAGGCCGATATCTGGCGACGCTTCCCGACCGGCAACGCCTCGCGGTCCGTGACGCGTGCCGGGCAGCCCTTCCTTCCGGCTCCTTCTCGCTCGACGCCCGAGCCTGGTATGCACCCGGAAAGCCCTTCTACTGCGGTCTGATCCCGTCCGTTCGGGCGAGCCGACGGCCACCACGAGAGGAAGTGCATGGGACGCATCCGGAAACGCCGGTTCGCAGCACTCACACTGGTCGGTCTCGTTCCTACGACTCTGCTCGGTGCGGGCATCGCACGCGGCGACCTGCCGATGAATCTGGCCATCTCCGGTCAGGACATCTCCGGGACCATCGGACTGGTCGAAGCCGAAGGGATCCAGGTGTTTCCCCGTCGCGTCAGCAGTTCGGCAGGCGACCTCCCCACAGCTGCGCTCCGGGTCGAGTCGTCGGTGCTGTCCGACGTCTGCCTGGCCACCATCGCTCACGGCGTGCCGGTCCTGGGTGACGTGACGATGACGATCCGCGTTCCGGGACCCAACACCACCGCGAGGAGCGTGGTGCTCGACGCCGTCTCCGTCGGCGGGTCGATAGATGCCGCCGACGTCCGTCTGGGTGTCGACGTCTCGAATCTCGCCGAGGTGGAGACCTCCCTGACGCCGGGCATGGCGATGGGCGGCTCGGTGATGACCGAGGCGCGAGTCCGCGCGGTATCCATGACCGCGACCTCCATGAGCGTGCAGGGCCTGCAGATGGACGTCCGGACCGGAGCCCACGAGTGCTGACGACCGCTACCGGCACTCGGCGGGAACGGTTCCGCGAGTGGCGACACGAACGCCCCTTCACCGGCGCGACGCTGCTGTGTGTCTCGGCGGTGCTCCTGCTGTTGCCCGCCTACACCACCTTCCGCGTCGGAGATGTCCTGGTGTCGATCAGCACCATCTCGGGCGTCTCCACCCTGTTCCTCGGAGCGCTCATGGCGTTGTGCGGAGTGGGAGTGCTGGTGCGGCCGGGCCTCCGTGTTCCCGCAGGCGTCATCGCGATGCTGGTCGCGCTCGTGGCGCTACCCGCGGCCAATTTCGGAGGGTTCCTGCTGGGCACCCTGTTCGGAGTGGTGGGAAGCAGTGCGGTCCTGGCGTGGACCGCTCAATCCCGGCGCAGCAGGTAGGTGTCCATCACCCATCCGCGCGCCCGTTTCGCGCGGATGCGGGCCTCACGAATGACGGGGAGTGTCTCGGCGAGCGGACCGTCGACGAGTTCTTCGTCGCTCGTCCCGAGATTCGCACCCCACCAGATGTTCCACCGGCCTTCGAGGTCTGCACAGGCAAGGCCGCCGTCGAGCATCACCACGACGTTCGCGGCACCCCCTGCGACATCCCGCATCAGCCTGCGTCCGGTGGTGACGGTGATCGGCCCGCCGATGGTGTT
>NZ_AJVB01000363.1:0-3949 GCF_000278445.1 Rhodococcus sp. R1101 | reverse complement strand
ACGGCGCGGAGCTCGGTGCACGCGAGTCGGCCGTCGACGACGTCTATCTCCATCTCGACGTGATGCTCGAGAGGCTCAGGGTCGTCCTTCGTCGATGTGGCAGCGATCCGGGCGGGCACTTGGGCGAAGAGGCGACCGCCGTACAGGGACCATCCGGTCCGTCCGGGTTCCGGGTTGTTCACGGTGAAGCTCGGCATGGCACACAGTGTGACATATCGCGAGACGTCCCGACAGAGAGTCTTGCTCTTCGATTCTCGTCGTGCTAGTTCTGAGTGGGACAGTTCGCAAGAAGTCTCACAAAGGAGTTGGGATGCACACGAGCGACGACAGATGGCTTACGCGGCAGGAAGTTGCCGACCGGCTCAAAGTGCCCGTGAAGACGCTCGCCCAATGGGCGAGTCAAGGGAGAGGTCCGAGGTTCGCGCGGATCGGTCGGCACGCGCGCTACAAGCTCAGCGATTGCGTGGCATGGGAGAACGACCAGTTCGCGGGCGGATCGCGATGAACGCGTTCGTGACGAACGACGCCGCCGACGGGGGAGTGGCTGCTCCGAATCCCGTCGACGGCGTGTAGAACCACCGATCACCTGAAGGGCAGTTCGTCGTGACCGTACCCGAAGCGTCCACGCCGCACTAGTCCTGAGGAAGCGAATTCATACGCGAAAGCTCGCTTCCTGCAATGTCATTGCTCAGTGGGCTCGGGGAGCCGGCGAATCCTGTGAGGACCGGCTCCCCGGCCCTGTCAGAAAGACGTGGACATGACCGATATTCGCACTGCTTCCGGACGCTACGGGACCGCCCTCGATCGATTACGAGATCGCTGGCGCGAACACGGCCTGGCATGGCGGGACGGTGCCGATGCCACAGCCTCAGCGCAGGCTCCCGGGCATTCGAGTGCCGATCGGTCGGTGACCTTCCGCCAGATTGCTGGCCAGGTACTCATGAACTCGCATGCAGACGACAAGGCGGCTGTTCTCGACGCGATGGGACTGACGCTGTCCGATCTCTTCGACAACCCGGCCGGGACCACCTATGTGTATCGCGACGGCCGCACCGTCTTCCGGAGCTACGACGACCGAGGGCGCAAGAGGTTCAGTCAAGGAGGGAACACGAAGGGCCGGGACCTCTTCCGGGCTGAGCATCTCGACGACCATCGGACGGGTGTGCCGGTGTACATCGTGGAGGGCGAGAAGGATGTGCTGGCACTGGAATCGCTCGGTGCAGTTGCCGTGTCTCCTGCAATGGGTGCGGGCAAGGCCAAATTGTTCGACTGGTCGCCGCTTACCGGGCACACCGTGGTGATCGTCGCCGACGACGACGAACCCGGCCGCAAGCATGCTCTGCAGGTGTACGAGATCCTCGAGCCGATTGCGACGGGAGTGGCGATCGTCCAGGCAGCGACCGGTAAGGATGCGGCAGACCATGTCGCGGCGGGGCACAGCCTGGACGAATTCGTGCCGGTCGACGTCGGTGGCAAGGCCGGTCGCCGGCTGAGGGTCACTCGCGGTTCGGATGTGAAGCTGCAGCGCGTGCGGTGGGTGATGGAGGACTGGATTCCCGCGGGTTCCCTCACGCTTCTTGCCGGCCGGGAGGGATTGGGCAAATCCACGATCGCCGCTGCGCTGTGCGCGCAGATTACTGGTGGAACCCTAGAAGGGGAGTTATACGGCACGCCGCGGAACGTTCTGTACGTCCATTCGGAGGACTCGCGGGAGTTCACCGTCGCGCCGCGCCTCAAGGCAGCGGGTGCTGACATGGACCGGGTCCTGTTTGTGGATGTGGAGACCGCCCATACCGACGCCGGCACGCTCGTCCTTCCGCTCGACAATCTCGCTCTCGAACGGATCATTGCGAAGGAGCAAGTCGCGTTCGTGGTCCTCGATGCAGCCACCTCGTCGATGGCTTCCGAGTTGTCCGGTCGCGATGACCGAGCGGTCAGGCAGTATCTCGAACCCCTCGCGCAGCTCGCTGCCCGGCAAGGATGCGTCGTCTTCGGCCTCTGTCACTTCGGCAAGCGGGACGGTGCGGATACCGGGAAGTTGATTCTCGGATCGATCGCGTGGTCCCAGGTCGCGAGGTCGGTTCTTTCGATCGCGCAGGACAGTGACTCAGGTCGACTCGTCGTCACCAACACCAAAGCAAACCTCGCACCACGAGTGCGGTCGATGGAAGGGGAGGTCGTCTCAACAACGGTCGCCACCGAGGATGGCGACACAGAAGTGGGAGTCCTTCGGTGGTTAGGTGAGACCAGCCGTGATGCACGCGAACTGCTCAGCGGACCAGATGAGGAGGCTGAGGAACGCGACGAGATCACCATGGTTATTCGGGGCTACTTGATCGAGTGCGGTGGTTCGGCGCCGGCTGCGGAGGTCTTGAAGGTGACTCGTGCGGCCGGACTGGTGGACAACGCGGTGAAGAAGGCGCGGAAGCGGGCTGGGGTGCGTACCGAGCGACGGGGATACGGGAAGGGCGGATCGTGGGTCTGGACCATAGATTCCGCTATAGATTCTTTTGATGCTGATACACAATCGACGGAACCTTAAGGCACCTATGGCACGAGGAATCCGCGTCCGCCTATGTCTTGGGGCGCTTGTAAAATAGTGCCCTTAAATTCACCTGCCCACCCCGGCTACTGCTCAACCAGGGCAGGGAGGAGCCTGAGTAGGTGACCCACGAGGGTACGCAGACACCGCCTAAATCAGGGCTTCACGAGCTCGTACCCGCCTTCGCAAAATTCAACGCTGTCTTGCATTGCCCTATATAATGGGACTTTCCAATATAAGTCGTTAAACTTCCTTCGGATACTCCTTTCGAGTCTTGCGGCCTCGCGCTTCACACCTGTTGGACCTTCGTCCTGATACGCTTCATCAAAAAGTCCCGAGTGGTTCAGAATTTCCACGGCGGAAGCTTCCGAGTACCTCAGCGCCAAGCCTAATTTGTTAAAATGAAATAGCGCATCCTTAAATATCTCAATGGGGAGGTCGGCACGGATATCAAAATCGACATTCAACTGGTCTCTTGAGGTTGTAATGGCGCATTTCAGCAACGGGGCACTGGCCGATAATTCGTCAAAATATGGATGGATGAACCTTCCCTCAATGGTGCTTCCAATTATGTTAGATTTTCTATGGTTGCACGTGTGGCACACAGGCAAGAGGTTGACTGAGAGCACGCTCAGTTCTGGGTAAACAGCCTTAGGTAAGTAATGATCGAGTGTGGAAGCCTGGGTCTCTGAGCAGAAGGCGCATAACCCTGAATATGCAATTGACATGATTGCTGCACGAAGATCGGAAAGTGCACGACCTTCATAGGTTTGGAGGTAATTGCTTCGTAGTGCGTCCGAAACTTCGTTAGCTAGCTTCATCGGACTTCGCAGCCATGGCGATCGTGCAAAAGTAGCGTACTCCGAATAGGTGCTTAATACCTCGTCGCGCGCGCTTTGTAGAATTTTCTTTGTCGCATCCTTGCGGTTCTTACATGCGTTATCGAAATCTGCTTCGTCATCTCTTGAAGGCGCTGTTAATATGAACATTTCAGCGGGAGGCCTGCCTAATAATTGCCCTCACATAGGCCCTGGCTTGCACGCTCATCTCGCCATCAAATAGTTCCTCAATCTCGTCTAACGTGTAAGTTGAAGCTAGCTTTTCGAGAACGCTGTGGTAGTCACTTTGGCTACTATCTAGGTTGAATGCGGATGCGGTCAGTATTCCGATATTCTCGCCAAAAGTCTCCTCAAGAGGTTCATCGACACGTGTTTGTGCGCCGAATCTCTTCAGGATTCGAACGTACTTTCTTGGTATTTCCTGAAGTACTACTGGTGAATGAGTGGCTATAATCGCGTAGGAATCGTACTGCTCAAGCACTGCACTCAATGCCTTCATTAAGGCAGAGAGAAGGGATGGGTGCAGATGCGATTCGGGTTCGTCGATGAGGATTAATGAGCGTGGTTC
>NZ_AJVB01000362.1:0-3957 GCF_000278445.1 Rhodococcus sp. R1101 | reverse complement strand
GGGTGTCGCGGTGATCGTTCTCGCCGTGACGGGCGTGCTCTCCTGAGTGCGGTCGTCGTCGGACGACGGTCGCGTCGCCGAAGGTCATCCGCAGGTCGGGTATCGACGACGAGGCGAGTGCGCGGCGGGGCAGGCCGAGTGAACGCAGTTCGTCGGCGATCGGATGCGTACCCAACCGCAGGGTCGCGCCGCCGAGCCGGGTGCGCACCCCGCTCGGGTTCATCTCCCAGGTCGTGCGCCGGGTGACGCCGTCGATGTGCGAATACGCGGCGAGCGACGCGGCGAGACCCTTGCCCGGGACGGGAATTCCTGGCACTACGGTCAATTCGGCGATCAGTGCTCCGCCCGCGGAGACCGAACCGCGTCTGGTACTGCTGTCGTGGTCGACGTCGAAGTCGGCGAGGGTCTTGGGAAATCCCCAGATGCCGCGTCCGGCCGCGAGGGTGAAGTCCCCGTCGACGGGCAGGTGGTGGATGAGTGCACCGGCCTGCCCGCCGAGGAGGCTCCGCCAGTCTCCGATGATGCCGTCTCCGCGCTCGGGATGATCGCGGACGAGGAAGCAGACCCCGAACTCGTTGTACGGACCGAGATCCCCGTCGATGTAGTCCACGAAGACGAGAGTGCAGATCCCGTGACCCGGCCGGTACTGCAGGATCTCGAGCCCGGTGTGGGCGACGAGTTCCTGCGCGGGGTGCACGGGAACGGAGAACATCCCCATGAACGCCGTGGCGGTCCCGACCTGCACGGGCATCGTGACAGGTCTGCCCAACACGAGATGCGTCGTCGTCTCGCTCATCGCTGCCTTCCGGAAGTCGGACGTGCGTACTCCAGTAATGGGAACACGTTCCAATTGTGGAGGGAAGGGATCAGGCTGGTGCGCCGATGTTCATCTCGTCGGGATGCGCGCCCACCCGGGTGCCGTCGTCGAGGGTGTCGAGTTCGCTGAGGTCGAGTTCGTCGAGTTCGAAGTCGAAGACGTCGATGTTCTGGGAGATGCGCTGCTCGTGCACCGACTTCGGGATGACGATCAGTCCGTTCTGCAGGTGCCAGCGGATGAGCACCTGCGCGGCCGACTTGCTGTGACGATCGGCGATACGGGTGACGATCGGATCGACGAGCAGGGTGTTCGGCTTCGAGTTCGGACCCCACCCCGAGTTGCTCGTGCCCCCGAGCGGGCTCCACGACTCCACGGCGATGCCGTGTTCGGACGCGAACCGGCGGATCTCCTGCTGCGGCAGATGCGGATGCAACTCCACCTGATCCACCGCTGGCAACAGTCCGCCGCGATCGACCAGCACCTGCAGATGGTGCGGTTCGAAATTGCACACCCCGACCGCCTTCGCGCGACCCGACTCGGCGATCTTCTCGAGCGCGTCCCAGGTACGCAGGATCCGCTCGCGGTCCTGCAGCGGCCAATGGATGAGGTACAGGTCGACGTACTCGGTGCCCAGCTTCTTCAGGCTCGTGTCGAAGGCCTTCAGCGCCGGTTCGTAACCCTGATCCGAATTCCACAGCTTCGTGGTGACGAAGATGTCCTCGCGTGGCACCGGCGATGCGGCGAGCGCGCGACCGACGCCTTCCTCGTTGCCGTAGGCCGCAGCCGTATCGATGTGCCGGTAGCCGGCCTCGTCGATCGCGTATCGGACCGCGCGTTCGGTCTCGTCGTTGGTGGCCTGCCAGACACCCAGGCCCAGCTGCGGGATCGTCGTTCCGGAATTCAGCGTGATCGTGGGAGGTGTCATCTCTCCGACGTTAGCGAGCTACCGCGGCGGGCGCGAGCACTCCCGGATGATCAGGGGTTCCGGACCGCGGATACCGGGGAATCGAGGAGGCTCGTCACCGAAGGGTCGGGTCGGTGACGCGGTCGCCGCTCCCGGCGGTGCGGAAGACGGTGTCGGCGGCATCGGCGAGCGGATCGGCGGGCCGGACGTCGACGATGCGGTCGTAGACGATGCCTCCGTCGGGACACCACACCAGGACCCGCCGGGGACCGGGGTCGACGAAGTGCGCGACCATCGTCCCCGACGGTTCCACCGGCAGGCTCCGGGTGTTCCCGTTCGCGTCGGGGTCGACCCGGCAACTCTCCGGATGGACCGGCACACCGTGCACGGTCACCATGATCCGGGTGCGTCCCGGGACGACCTCCGCGGTCGCTGCGGCCCCGGCCACGCCCGGCGTGGCCAGGGTGATCGCAGCGGCGGACAGGACGGCGGCGACATTCGCGTATCGGACTCTCATGTATCTCCTTCCGCAGGGATCGCCGCCGACGATATTGCTCAGGCCGAGATTGCGCCCAGGTATTCGCGAGGTTGCCCGAACAGTTGGGCGCTGCCGTGCGCCCGTTTGAAGAACAACTGTGCGTCGTGCTCCCAGGTGATCGCGATCCCGCCGTGAAGCTGCACGGCCTCGGCGGCGACCTGCTGGAGAGCTTCCGAGCAGTAGATCTTCGCGGCGTACGCGTCCTGCGGATCCTGCGACAGTGCCGCGGCGTAGGACATCGAACGTGCGGTCTCCACCAGTGCGTACATGTCGGCCATGCGGTGCTTGAGCGCCTGGAAGGAGCCGATGACGCGTCCGAACTGCTTGCGGTTCTTCGTATACTCGACGGTCAGGTCGAGTACCGCCTGCGCGGCGCCGACCTGCTCGGCGGACAGGGCGATCGCGGCGGCCACCCGCAGCCGGTCGACGAGATCGTCGGACGACGACAGGCGACGACCGGTCACCGCGGAGAACGACACCTCCGCGAGGGCACGCGTGGGATCCATCGTGGGCACGCGGCGTCGCATCACCCCGTCGGCATCCGGATCGACCTCGAAGAGGGCCACCGAGTCGCCGTCGGCCGCGAGAACGAGAAGGACGGACGCGGTGTCACCTCCGAGCACGTAGTGCGCGGTACCGGTCAGCACGTCCCCGTCGGTGCTCACTCCGGGACGCTGCCATCCGGCGGCCGACGCCCAGCACACCGCCACGACCTCGCCGGCCGCGATGCCGGGAAGCAGGCGCGCCGCCGCGTCGGTATCACCGGACGACAGCACGGCCTGCGCCGCGAGCACCGCCGAACCCAGGAAGGGGGAGGGCGTGAGCGTGCGGCCGAGTTCCTCGAGCACCACGTGGGATTCGACCCACGACGCACCCACACCGTCGTATTCCTCCGGGACGGCGAGGGCTGCGACACCGATCTGCTCGACGAGCATCGTCCACAGGTCGCCGTCGTAACCGTCGGCGGTGGTGATCGCGCGCCGGACGGCAGCCGAATCGGAATGCTTGGAGAGCAGGGTGCGCACCGATTCCCTCAGTGCGGCACGCTCTTCCGTTTCGAACGTCACGACGCCTCGCTCTCGAGTGCCGCGACCACGCGTGCCCGGTGCTCGTCGGGGGTGCCCCACGCGGTGACGAGCGCGCGGACCTTCGTGATCCACAGCGACAGATCGTATTCCTGGGTGTAACCGATGGCGCCGTGCACCTGCAGGGCCGTGCGCGCCGCGAGGTACGCGGC
The DNA here is from genome assembly GCF_000278445.1 of Rhodococcus sp. R1101. Lineage (NCBI taxonomy): Bacteria > Bacillati > Actinomycetota > Actinomycetes > Mycobacteriales > Nocardiaceae > Rhodococcus > Rhodococcus sp. R1101. The sequence goes on along the minus strand of NZ_AJVB01000362.1, from coordinate 461 downwards.
GTCGCCGCACGCGACCTTGGCGGCCGAGACGTCGCGGGCCGCGCTGGGCAGACCGTCGCGGACGGCGAGCGCGGCGCCGTGCAGCAACGGACGCGCCATCTCGAGTGCGACCGCCACCTCGGCGAGGTGGTGCTTGACCGCCTGGAAGGAACCGATGGCCCGCCCGAACTGCTTGCGCTGCTGAGCGTATTCGACCGTGGTGTCGAGCAGCGTCCGGCCGAGACCCTGCAATTGGGCGGCCGCGGCGAGCACACCGATGTCGAAGGCTGCGGCGGTGTCGCAGGATCCGAGGGACTCGGTCGGGGTGAGCGAGGCGAGCGTCCGGGACCGGTCGACCGACCTGCGTGATTCTCCGGCGGTGCCCACCGAGACGGTGCCGTCGGCGACGTGCAGCGCGAGATCGGTGACGTGCGCGTCCACCGCATAGGGAACGTGCGGGAGCATCGCGACCGTGGCGAGGG
>NZ_AJVB01000361.1:0-3964 GCF_000278445.1 Rhodococcus sp. R1101 | reverse complement strand
CACCGGATCGTCAACGGCTACGGACCCACCGAGTTCACCGTCGCCGTCTCGTATTCCGCTCCGCTGAGCGGCGACGAGAAGCCGAGCATCGGCTCGCCCGTCGCCGGTGCCGTCGCCTACGTGCTCGACTCGCGCCTGCACCCCGTGCCGCGCGGCACCGTCGGCGAACTCTACGTGACCGGTGACAGCACCGCCCGCGGGTACCGCTACGAATCCGGTCTCACCGCAACGCGATTCGTCGCCGACCCGTTCGGCGACGGCGGGTCGCGGCTGTACCGCACGGGCGACCTGGTTCGGATCCTGCCGAACGGGGTACTGGATCACGTGGCCCGCATCGACGATCAGGTGAAGATCCACGGGATCCGCATCGAACCCGCCGAGGTCGACGCCGCGCTGCTGACCCGCCCCGGTATCGCCGCGGCCGTCACCGTGCCGCATCCCGGACGGGCCGGAGACACCGTGCTCGTCTCCTACATTCAGCCCGAGACCGGCACCGCACCCGACCTCGCCGCACTGCGCCGCGCGCTCGCCGCAGAGCTGCCCCGGCACCTGCGGCCGGCGAGCATCACCGTCGTCGACGCGTTGCCGCTGTTGCCGTCCGGCAAGGTCGACCGTGCGTCGCTGCCCGAACCCGACGGCGTGACCGACGAACCGCTCGTGCCGCCGCAGGGACGCATCGCGCAGACCGTCGCCGCAGTGTTCGCCGCTCACCTCGACCTGCCCGTCGACGAGATCTCCGCCGACCGCGGATTCTTCGACCTCGGAGGCAGTTCCATCGGCGCCGTCGGTGTGGCCGGTGAGCTGCGCGACGCCCTCGGCACCGACGTCCCCGTCGAATGGCTGTTCACCAGCCCGGATCTCGCCGCTCTCGCCGACCGCATCGAACACGGCCGCGGTAATGACGAGCGCGACCCGCGCAGCGACGACGACCGCGACCCGCTCGGCAGCATCGTCGAGATCGCCGGTCGCGGCGACGAACGGCCCCCGCTGTTCTGCGTGCACCCCATCAGCGGACTCGCCTGGATGTACGCAGGATTGGCGCCACATCTGGGCGGCCGCACCGTCTACGGTCTGCAGGCAACGGGCTTCGACGACATCCCGGACAGCATCGGCGAACTCGCCGCGCGGTATGTGGCCGAGATCCGTAAGGTGAGCGCCGATGGTCCCTACCACCTGCTGGGCTGGTCGGTGGGCGGCACCATCGCACACGAGATGGCTGTGCAACTACGCGAGCGCGGTGAGCAGGTCGGTGCGGTAGTGCTGCTCGACACCCTCACACCCGAGACCTTGCCTGCCGAGCCCCACCCCGCGGCAGAGAACGTGCCCGACATCGCCGGGCTGCCCGAAGAACTCGTCGCCGAGGTCCGCCGCCGCACCGACGCCGCCGCGCAGGCCGTCGAAACCGCGGTGCACAGGCACACCCTCAGCGAATACGACGGCGACATCGACCTGGTGGTCGCCGCACCCGATCTCGACCGGCACCCAGATCTCGTTGCCACCTGGCAGCGATATGTGCGCGGTCTCGTCGTCGAACATCCGGTGCCGTTCACGCACTCGGAACTGGCCGATCCGGACGCGGTGCGTGCGATCGGCCCGGTGCTCGACAGCGTGCTCGAGCGCCACGACGACCCCCACACCGCGCCCACCGGGTGCGCACGCAGTGTTACCGCAACGAGGGAGACGCCCTGATGGAAGTACATGATTACCTGCGAATTCTGCAGGCGAGGTGGAAGATCGTCGCCGTCACGACGGTGGTGGCGGTTCTTGCCGCACTCGGCGCCTCCCTGCTGACCACGCCGCAATACGAAGCCAAGACACGCCTGTTCGTGTCGACCTCGTCGGGCGCGTCGGTGCAGGAGATCTACCAGGGCAACCTGTTCTCGCAGCAGCGCGTCACCTCCTACACCCAACTGCTCGAAGGCACCACCCTCGCGCAGCGCACCCTCGATACGCTCGGTCTGGGCGACCTGTCGGCCGTCGACCTCGCCGGCAAGGTCACCGCCTCGTCGACCCCCGACACGGTGCTCATCGACACCGCCGTCACCGACGAGTCGCCGGAGCGTGCCCGCGACCTCGCCAACGCACTGTCCGACGAATTCGTCGTCATGGCACGCGAACTGGAGACCCCCGAGGACGGCGGCCCGCCCACCGCCCGCGTGGTGGTCGAGCAGTACGCGGCCACTCCGTCGGCGCCGGTGACGCCGAAGACCACGCGGAACGTCGCGCTGGGCCTGGCCGTCGGTCTGCTGCTCGGTATCGCCCTCGCGGTGCTGCGCGACCGCCTCGACAACACCATCAAGGACCGCAGCGCCGTCGAGGAACTCGCCGGCACCGGTGTGGTGGGTGTGATCCCGCTCGACAAGGCCCGGCACGAGGACCCGGCGATCGTGTTCGCCGACGCCAACAGCGGCGACGCCGAGGCCTACCGCGAGATGCGGACCAACCTGCAGTTCCTCGAGGTCGACAACCCGCCGCGCGCGATCGTCATCACCAGCTCGCTGCCCGGTGAGGGCAAGACCACCACGGCCGTCAACACGGCTCTCGTGCTCGCCGAGGCCGGCCACTCCGTGGTGCTCGTCGAGGCCGACCTGCGCCGTCCGCGCGTGACGAAGTACCTCGGCACGCTCGGCGACGCCGGCCTGTCGACCGTGCTGGCGAACCAGGCCACCCTCGAAGACGTGCTCCAGCCGACCCGCTTCGACGGCATGTGGGTGCTCGCCGCCGGCGGACTGCCGCCCAACCCGTCCGAGCTTCTCGGTTCCGCGCACGCCCGCGAGGTCATCGAGGACCTGCGGTCGCGCTTCGACTACGTCATCATCGACGCGCCGCCGCTGCTGCCCGTCACCGACGCGGCGATCCTCACGAACATCGCCGACGGCGCGCTGCTCATCGCGCGCTACGGCAAGACCACCCGCGAGCAGTTCGCGCGGGCCGTCGGCAACCTGCGTGCGGTCAACGCCCCCGTGCTGGGCACGATCCTCGCGATGACCCCCACCAAGGGTCGCGGCACGGCCTACGAGTACCGGTACTACTACAGCTCCGACAAGGACGGAGCCGCTCCGGCCGCCCGGACGAGCACGCCGGCGGCGCAGCGCGTCGATCCGTCGGGGCAGACTGCACCGGCATCTCGGACGGCCCCGGCACCTCGGCCGGCCGAGCCGGCGCGAGAGGCACAGCCGGCACACTCGGCACAGCCGTCGCAGCCGACCCCGTCGGCGCCCGCCCAGGAAACGGCCCGGCCGCAGAACGGTCACCGTCACGTCGAGCCGCCGGCCACGCAGGCCTACCCGGCGCCGAGCAACGACGCCTACCACTACCGCGCCGCGGAGCAGTTCCCGCCCGCGCCGCAGCCCGCCTCGGAGCGCTACGGCAGCGAGCCCTACCAGGCGCCGCAGGCGTACTCCTCCGCCGAGCCGCTGTCGCGACCCGTGGTGCACGCACCGCGGCGACCGGTGAACGATTCAGGAACGGAGACCGGCGAGGAGAGGTAACAGCAAGTCGGCGATCTCGGATCCGACCGCGACGAACGTCTCCTCGTCGCGGCCGATCGGATCGACGATGTCCTCCGGCCCGGGCGCAGACATCTGCGCCCGGGCCGTCGCCAATTCTGCGACGGTCTGTGCTCCGGTGGCCTCGTGCAACCGGGCCGCTTCGCGCAGAGTGAACGTCGCGCGCATCCTGCGCGGCGCGAGCTGGATCACCTTGGCCCGGTGCCGCTCGCTCATCGTGATGATCATGTCGGAGTCCTCCGCGATCTGCGGTGTGATCCGACGCGCGGCGAAACCGTCCGGATCGCCTCCGAGCTGCTGCAACACCAGTGCTGCGGTGGGTTCCATGCCGTAGCCGACCATGGCCCGGGTGCCGGCGCTGTGCGCCGAGAGATCGTCGCGGCCGACCTCGGACGCGTACGCGGTGGTCAGCCTCTCTGCGGTCGGTGAGCGGCAGATGTTTCCGGTACACACAT
>NZ_AJVB01000360.1:0-3963 GCF_000278445.1 Rhodococcus sp. R1101 | reverse complement strand
CTCGAGCGGTTCGCCGTCAGCCGCGCCGATACCTCGGGGTCGGGCGGAACGATCACGTTCGCGAAGTCCGGTAAGACCGTCACCGTGGACGGTGCCACGACGATTCTCGAGGCCGGTGAGAGCGTCGGCGCGCTGATGCCCTTCGGGTGCCGCATGGGAATCTGTCAGACTTGTGTGGTGCCGCTCGAGAAGGGGCACGTCGTCGATCTGCGATCCGGCAAGGAACACGCAGAGGGCGAACGCGTCCAGACCTGCATCTCCGCCGCTGCCGGCGACTGCACACTGGACGTGTAGACACCGACAGCAACCTCCGAAGGATCCCGCTTGGCCATCACCGACATCCGCGCGTTCTCGCACCTGACCGAAGACGATATCGTTGCTCTCGCAAACGAATTCGACGCGATTCGACGGGATGTGGAGAATTCGCGCGGCCCCCGGGACGCGCGTTACATCCATTCCGTCATCCGTCTGCAGCGTGTGCTGGAGGTGGTCGGACGCTGCGCGCTGTTCGGTTCCGGCCGCCGGTCGCGCTGGATCGTCGGTACCGCCGCGCTGTCGCTCGCCAAGATCATCGAGAACATGGAGCTCGGGCACAACGTGATGCACGGGCAGTGGGACTGGATGAACGATCCGGAGATCCACTCCACGTCCTGGGAGTGGGATCAGACCGGCCCGTCCGAGCACTGGAAGCGCGCCCACAACTACGCGCACCACACCTACACGAACATCGTGGGCATGGACGAGGACGTCGGATTCGGCATCCTGCGGATGACGCGCGACGAGAAGTGGCGTCCGCGCAATCTCGCGCAGCCGATCGCCAACATCGTCCTCGCCCTGACCTTCGAATGGGGGATCGCGCTGCACGATCTCTCTGCGAAGAAGGAACTCGAAGGCGTCCCGCCCGCGCAGTGGAACTCGGGGCCCAACAAGGAATTCGCGGTGAAGGCCGGTCGGCAGGTCGTCAAGGATCTGGTGTTCTTCCCGGCGCTCACCGGCCCGGCCTGGCGTAGCACGCTGTCGGCGAACCTCGCCGCCAACGTGATCCGCAACATCTGGGCGTATCTCGTGATCTTCTGCGGCCACTTTCCGGACGGCGCCGAGAAGTTCACCACGGAGCACTACGAGAACGAAACCCGCGGAGAGTGGTATCTGCGCCAGTTGCTCGGCAGCGCAAACATTTCGGGTGGGCGCGCGATGGATTTCCTCACCGGGAATCTCAGCTACCAGATCGAGCATCATCTGTTCCCCGATCTGCCGAGCAACCGCTACCCGGAGATCGCCGCGCGCGTGCGGGCGCTGTGCGGGAAGTACGACCTGCCGTACACCACCGGCTCTCTCGCCCGGCAGTACTGGCTCGCCCTGCGCACGATCCACAAGCTCGCGGTGCCCGACCGCTTCCTGAAGGCGACCTCCGACGACGCCCCGGAAACCTCTTCCGAGCGCAAGTTCGACCGGTGGCGCCCGGAGGCGCCGGCGACCGAGGCGTCCACCGGCCGGCGCCGGGGATTGCTCACGGCCCTCCGGGTTCATGCCGAGCATGCGGTAGCAGAGCGTCGGCGTCGCCGTGGTGAATCGGGTCGTCGGCGACGTTCCATGGCTGTGTGATTCGCGCCACAGCGCCGATTTCGGCTAACCTACGGAGCCGTAACCTACGGTAGAGTAGCTCCCATGGCGATATCGGATGTCAAGGAGTACGCACACCTGACGGATGCGGATGTCGAGGCCATCGGCCGCGAACTCGACGCCATCCGGCGCGATATCGAGGAGTCCCGCGGTGAGCGCGACGCTCGATACGTCCGCAACACGATCCGGTTGCAGCGTGGCCTCGAGATCGGTGGGCGCCTCGTGCTGCTCGGCTCTAACAAACGCCCGCTGTGGCTGCTGGGCACGGGCATGCTCTCCCTGTCGAAGATCATCGAGAACATGGAGCTCGGGCACAACGTGATGCACGGGCAGTGGGACTGGATGAACGACCCCGAGGTGCACTCGGCCAACTGGGAGTGGGACAACGTCGACCCGTCGGCGCACTGGAAGATCACCCACAACTACCTGCACCACAAGTACACCAACATCCTCGGCATGGACGACGACGTGGGATACGGTCTGCTGCGCGTCACCCGCGACCAGCGGTGGAAGCCGTTCTACCTCGGCAACGTCGCCTACAACGCGATTCTCGCGGCGCTGTTCCAGTACGGCATCGCCATCCAGCTCCTCGAGCTCGGCAAGGTCGTCCAGGGACGCGACGACCGCGAGCTGACCAAGGCGCGCGGCAAGGAGGTGCTCGCCAAGCTCGGCAAGCAGCACCTGCGCGACTACGTGGTCTACCCGGCGCTGAGCGGTAAGTCGTGGAAGTCCACGATGAAAGCCAATGCGACGGCCAACTTCGTGCGCAACATCTGGACCAACGCGGTGATCTTCTGCGGTCATTTCCCCGACGGTGCGGAGAAGTTCACGAAGCAGGACATCGAGAACGAGACGCGCGCCCAGTGGTACCTGCGTCAGATGCTCGGTTCCGCGAACATCTCCGGCGGCCGGGTCATGGACTTCATGACCGGCAACCTGAGCTACCAGATCGAACACCACATCTATCCCGACCTGCCGTCCAACCGGTACGCCGAGATCGCGGTGCGCGTGCGCGAGCTGTGCGAGAAGTACGACCTGCCGTACACCACGGGTCCGCTCGCGGTGCAGTACTGGAAGTCGTGGCGCACCATCGCCAAGCTGTCACTGCCCGACAAGTACCTCAAGGACGATCGCGACGCCGCCCCGGAGACCGCCTCCGAGCGGGGCTTCGGCGGAGTGCCGGAGATCGATCCGGTCACCGGTCGCCGCATGGGTCTGGCCACCACCATCGAGAAGACCCGCAAGCGCGGATTCATCCGCCGCGCGCTCGGCATGCGCTAGCGGTCACGAGAACGAGAACGAACCCCGGCACCCGAAGAAGGTGCCGGGGTTCGTTCGGTCACCCGGGTTCGATCACCAGGCGTCGTTGGAAGCCAGAGCCGTGAGCAGCTCGCGCACGGCCGTCGCCCGGCGGTGCGACTTGCCCTCCAGGGCGTCGAAGGCGCATTCGGGATCGGCCGGCGGCCCGAGATGCGTGCATCCGCGCGGGCAGTCCTCGACCGCCTCGGACAGGTCCGCGAACGCCGCGACGACGTCGTCGGGGCCGATGTGCGCGAGCCCGAACGACCGGATGCCGGGGGTGTCGACCGCCCAGCCGCCTTCGGGAAGGTGCAGTGCCACCGACTGGGTGGAGGTGTGCCGTCCCTTGCCCACCCCGGAAACCTCGCCGGTGGCCCGGTCGGCGTCGGGGACGAGCCGGTTCACCAGCGTCGACTTGCCGACTCCGGAGTGCCCGATCAGCGCGGTCAGACGACCGTCGATCCGATCGTGCAGGGCGGTGAGATCGTCGTCCTGCCCGACCAGCAGTACCGGGATGTCGAGATCCGCGAAGTGCGCGGCGAACTCGTCGGGATCGGCCAGGTCGCTCTTGGTGAGCCCCAGCAGGGGAGTGAGCCCGCCGGCGTAGGCCGCCACGAGTGCGCGTTCGACGAGTCCGGTCCGGGGCGGGGGATCGGCCAACGCGACCACGATGAGCAGCTGTTCGGCGTTGGCGACGACGATGCGCTCGAACGGATCGGTGTCGTCGGCGGTGCGTCGCAGGACGGTGCTGCGCTCCTCGACCCGCACGATGCGCGAGAGCGTGTCGGGACGGCCGGAGAGATCACCCACGACCCCCACCCGATCGCCCACCACGATGGGGGTCCGGCCGAGCTCGCGTGCCCGCATCGCCGTCACGATCCGCTCGGGATCGCCGCCGAGTGCGACACCCCACCGTCCCCGGTCGACGGACACGACCATGCCCTCCTCCGCGTTGCGGTGGGCGGGGCGGTCCTTCGTGCGCGGCCGCGAGCCGCGCCCGGGGCGGACCCGGACGTCGGACTCGTCGTACTCGCGCCGCCT
>NZ_AJVB01000359.1:0-3971 GCF_000278445.1 Rhodococcus sp. R1101 | reverse complement strand
GACAGGCCCGGTTCGTCGTCCACGGCGGTCAGGGCGTCGACGAGTGTGTCCGGCAGGATGCGGCTCGACAGCAGCGACACCGCGGCGGTGGGGGCGTCGCGCCGGGCCAGGGTGGAGCCGTCCTCGAGTCCGGCGACCCGTTCGATCCAGTAGTCGCGGTCGGTGCGGTAGCGCTCGGAGGTGCGGTAGTCGCGGTCCCAGTCGTAGAGGGCGCGCAGGTCGGCGGCGCGGGACGGTGCGGGTTCGCGGCCCTGCACCTGCGCGGTGTACAGCGCGGCGATCCGGTTGACCATCGTCATCGCCGCGAACCCGTCGAGGGCCACGTGGTGGATGCGCGCGTACCAGAGGAACCGGTCGTCGGCGACCTGCAGGAGCGTCATGTTCACCAGCAGGTCGGTGGCCAGATCGACCGGGGTGGCGTAGTCGGCGGTCATCCAGGCGTGCGCCGCCGCCATCGGGTCGGGGTGGCCGCGGAAGTCGAGCAGTGGGATCTCGGTGCGGTCCTCGACGGCGGGGTCGACGTACTGGACGGGTTCACCGTCGACGTCGACGACCCGCAGATAGGCCGACTGGAACTCGGCGCCGGCGCGGTATCCGCAGCGGCGCAGCAGATCCAGGTCCGGGGCGCCGCGCAGATCGACGTACTGCGCGATACACACCGGCACCTCGGGTGCGAGCTGTTGCGCGAACCAGATGGCTCGTTGCGCGGACGACAGTGGAAAAGCTCCGGCCGGTATCTGCGGACGACGGTGTCGCAACGACATGTCCCCTCCGAAAGCGATGTTGTTGGCCGTGATCGGCGTGTGTCCCCCGACATCGCGTGCGAGGGGCGACCCCGGTGCCGCCCGGGCGTGCGGCGCCGCGATCGGACCCCCGTTCGATCGTATACTCCCGTGTGACCGGGACCACACAACAAGCTAGACCACCTGCCCGGGTGGTACGACCGGATTGCGGCGACGGTCGCGCCGGCACCCGCCGCGGCGCCTCCGGCGTCTCCGTCCCACCACCGCAACGGCCCCCCGGAAGCGGGGGTGACCTCGGAAATCGGTTGCTCTCCACGGCTTTCGTCGCGTTTCGATAACGTTTTCCCGGCGTGCGGGAGGATTGTCCTGTTCGTGACGGGCGTGACGATCGGGAACGCGGGCGAACCCGGATCGGGCTCGGCGGAAACGCTCCGAAACCGGACAGTGCTCCTTATTCTCGAAGCCGGCCGTCATCTTCGTGGCCCCGCGCCGCGACCCGTGCGTGACCGGATCGCGACCGGATCGTCTCGCCCGCCCGCTCGCCCCCACTCGAAGGAGCCCGAGATGTTGCGTCGCCGATCCGCACCGCTCGCCGCCGCCCTGCTCGCCGCCGCCCTGCTGACGGTCCCGGCCCGGGCCGCCGCCGATCCGGCCCCACCGGGGATGCCGCTCGACCGGCTCCGTGCGGAGGTCGCCGACTCCCCCGAGACCCTCGCCGCGCTCGAACGACTCGTCGCCGAGTCCGGCTCGGCGGATCCGTTCGCGCCGCCGCCGAAGAACATCCCGCAGCCGTTCACCGCGCCCGCCCCGACCGTCGGTCCCGGTTGCGGCGGCGGCCTCGTGCCGTTCGCGATGACCAACGCCTGGGTGCATCCCGGCCCGCACGGTCAGGTGCCGTCCGGGGCGATCGAGGTGTTCGCCGAACCCACCGCGGGGGCGCCGGTCGCCGGCTCGGACCTGACGTTCGTGTGGATGAACATGGAGAACTTCCGCGCCGGGGTCGCCACCCTCGACAACCACGGGGGCGGACTGCAGTCGACGGTCGTCGACACCGGTCCCGGCGCGGTGATGGGCGCCTTGTTCGGCTCCCTGCGGTACACGAACGGGGCGTTCTGCCAGGTCGTCTACACCATGGGTGGTTTCTTCGTCTGAGCCCGTGTCAGCGCAGGCGTTCGGCGTCGCGGGCCAGGTCGAGCAGCTCCGCGCACAGCGCGGTCAGTTCGCCGGCGGCCGCGCCCTCGGCGACCGCGGTGGCCACGTCCTCGGCGGCGCAGCGCACCCGGAACGCGCGGTCGGCGAGCGCCTCGACCTCGGCGGCGGTGAGCACCACCGCGTCCGCGGGCAGCCCGGCACGGCGGGTGCTGCTGCGCTGCTCGTAGGCGCGTTGCCGGCACGACTGGCGGCAATAGCGCCGCCGCCGCCCGGTGCCGATCTCCGGTACCGGGCGCCCGCACCACAGGCACGTGCTCGCTCGCGTGTCACGTCCGGTCACGAGCGTCACTGTACTGCCCGGCCCCACCGCCGCCCGGGCGGTGCGGACACCGTGCGCGCGGTGGGGCGGTGGGTCGGTAGACTGGCACCTCGGCTCCTCGGTGGGCCGCGGGAACGGATTCGGCTCCGTCGACGTTGAGCACAGTGGACGTCGGGCTCGGCGTCGATGCCGCACGGCATCGTCACCCGGGCGGAGCACACAAGGAAGGACACCACCATGGCAGATCGTGTACTGCGAGGCAGCCGACTCGGGGCGGTGAGCTACGAGACCGACCGCGACCACGATCTGGCGCCGCGGCGAATCGCGCGCTACCGCTGCGACAACGGCGAAGAATACGACGTGCCGTTCGCGGACGACGCGGAGATCCCCGGCACCTGGATCTGCAAGAACGGGCTCGAGGGCACCCTGGTCGAGGGCGCCGCACCGGAGCCGAAGAAGGTCAAGCCGCCGCGCACCCACTGGGACATGCTGCTCGAGCGCCGCTCCGTCGAGGAACTCGAGGACCTGCTCAAGGAGCGCCTGGACCTGCTCAAGGCCAAGCGCCGCGGCGCCTGACAGCCGCCCCGCCCACTCGCACGTGTGCCGCCCCGGACGATCGTCCGGGGCGGCACACGTCGTTTCCGGGCCCGGAACCACACGCAGGACGTGCGGGTGGTCCCGCGAATTCGGTTGCGGCCCCGCCACGAATCGATCAATCGTCGATATCGCCCTCGCGGTGCGTGCAATCATGATCGCACGCCGACCGACCATGATCGGCACGCCTGATCCTCGACCCCGCGCCGGTGTTCCGGCGGGTCGTCTGCAAGGGGGTGAGTGTCCGTGACCGACCGTCACCACACCGCGGCGGAGGCGCCGCCGGCACAGGCCGCCGCCGACGAATTGGCCGATCTGCGAGCCGAACTCGACGACATCGACCGGGCCCTGCTCGACGGGGTCCGCGCCCGCCTCGAGGTGTGCGGACGCGTCGCCGAACTCAAGCAACGCCACGGCCTCGACGTGATGCAACCCGGTCGCATGGAGGTGGTGCACCGCCGCGCCCAGGACTACGCGCACCGGCACGGCCTGTCCGGCGACTTCGTGCGGTCGCTGTACACCCTGCTCATCGACGAGGCCTGCCGGGTCGAGGACCACATCGTCTCCGGTGGTGACACCGCGGACCGGATCCCCTCCGGTCGTCGCCGCGGCGTCGACGGCACGAACTGAGGTCGTCGTGTCCGCGCCCCGCCCGATCCGCACGGTGTTGATCGACAACTACGATTCGTTCACCTACAACCTCTACGACCTGATCACCCGCGTCAACGGCGTCCCGCCGCGGGTGATCACCAACGACCGCGGCTGGGACGAGCTCGTCGCCGAACCGTTCGACAACATCGTGATCTCCCCCGGCCCGGGCCGACCCGACCGGGCGCGGGACTTCGGGATCAGCGCCCGCGCCCTCACCGACGCGGGGGTGCCACTGCTCGGGGTGTGCCTCGGCCATCAGGGACTGTGCCAGTTGTTCGGCAGCGCCGTGATCACCGCCCCCGAACCGGTGCACGGCCGCACCAGCCCGATCCTGCACGACGGCACCGGTCTGTTCGCCGGCCTGCCCTCCCCGTTCGAGGCGGTGCGCTACCACTCGCTGATCGCCGACCCGGTCCCCGCCGACCTCACCGCCACCGCCCGGACCCCGGACGGTCTGCTCATGGCCGTCGCGCACCGGCACCGCCCGTTGTGGGGGGTGCAGTTCCATCCCG
>NZ_AJVB01000358.1:0-3968 GCF_000278445.1 Rhodococcus sp. R1101 | reverse complement strand
TTCAGGCCATGGCGCAGGCGCTCGGCGGCACGGTCGCGCACACCGGTTCGCGCGAGTACGGCCGCACCGAACTGTCGGTGGCCGGTGGCGTGCTGCACGACGGCCTCCCCGAGACGCAGCCCGTCTGGATGAGCCACGGCGACGGTGTCACCGAGGCGCCCGAGGGCTTCGAGGTCACGGCGACCAGCGCCGGTGCTCCGGTCGCGGCATTCGAGGACCGGGCCCGCCGCCTCGCCGGGGTCCAGTACCACCCCGAGGTGCTGCATTCGCCCCACGGTCAGCAGGTGCTCAGCCGGTTCCTGCACGACATCGCCGGCATCCCGGGCGACTGGACCGCCGCGAACATCGCCGACGCGCTCGTCGAGCAGGTCCGCGAGCAGATCGGCGACGGTCGTGCCATCTGCGGTCTGTCCGGTGGTGTCGACTCCGCCGTGGCCGCCGCGCTGGTGCAGCGTGCCATCGGTGATCGTCTGACCTGTGTGTTCGTCGACCACGGCCTGATGCGTGAAGGCGAACGGCAGCAGGTCGAGAAGGACTTCGTCGCCGCGACCGGTGCCCGTCTGATCACCGTCGACGCGTCCGAGACGTTCCTGCGCGAGCTCGCCGGCGTCACCGATCCCGAGACCAAGCGCAAGATCATCGGCCGCGAGTTCATCCGCTCTTTCGAGGGTGCGGTCGCCGAGGTGCTCGGTGAGGGTGCCGACAAGGGCGAGACCGTGAAGTTCCTCGTGCAGGGCACCCTGTACCCGGACGTCGTGGAGTCCGGCGGGGGTTCCGGTACCGCGAACATCAAGAGCCACCACAACGTCGGTGGGCTTCCCGAAGACCTCGAGTTCGAGCTCGTCGAACCGCTGCGCCTGCTGTTCAAGGACGAGGTGCGCGCGGTCGGACGTCAGCTCGGTCTGCCCGAGGAGATCGTCGGACGCCAGCCGTTCCCAGGCCCCGGTCTCGGCATCCGCATCATCGGCGAGGTCACCCGCGAGCGCCTCGAGATCCTGCGCCGCGCCGACTCGATCGCCCGGGAGGAGCTCACCTCCGCCGGTCTCGACGGGCAGATCTGGCAGTGCCCGGTCGTGCTGCTCGCCGACGTCCGCAGCGTGGGCGTGCAGGGCGACGGCCGCACCTACGGTCACCCGATCGTGCTGCGCCCGGTGTCGAGCGAGGACGCGATGACCGCCGACTGGACGCGCCTGCCCTACGAGACCCTCGAGCGGATTTCCACCCGCATCACCAACGAGGTGGCGGAGGTCAACCGCGTGGTGCTCGACGTGACGAGCAAGCCCCCGGGAACCATCGAGTGGGAGTGATCCCCGCTCGTGTGACCGAGTGGGAGTGATCTGCGCTCGCCGGAAGCGGTGAGACGGCGACGTCCCCCGGACCGATTCGGTCCGGGGGACGTCGCGTAGGTGGGGTCGCTATCTCCGGCGGTTGGGGAGGAAGACCAGCACCGCTCCGATCAGCAGTGCCGCGCCCACCAGGACCCATCCGAGGTCGACGGCCGCGAGGAATTCGACCGAGAACGGTCCGATCATGGCCCATCCGCTCACGACCAGCGCTGCCAGTGCGGCCAGCAGGAGCAGGAGCGACGGTCCCGTGCGCATGCGTTCGGCCCGATCCTCGGTGTGTGTTCCGGTTTCGTGATCAGCCACGACGCACCTCCAGAGATCCGAATTCCATGTTCGCCTTCAGGTTCAGGACCGGCCCGTCGTCCACTCCGTCCGCACCGCCGTCGATGCCGGGGCCGGGGCATCCTTTGATCTCACCCGGGCCGATCGTGCAGTCGGCGCGGACGTCGAGGTTCTCCGGCAGCAGCACCTCGACGCTGCCGAACCGGCCGTCGACCTGCACCGTGCGGTCCTCGGCGAGTTCGAGTCGCCGGAGGTCGAGGGTCATCGCGCCGAACTGCGAGCTGTACTCGGCCTGCAGCTGGTCCCCGTTCGCCGGCGCCCAGGTCCGGCTGCCCCAGTTCGAGGTATCGACGGGTCCGGCGATCGAGGCGAGGACGACGAATCCGAGCAGGGGCCCGGTCACCACGAGAAGTCCGTGACCGCGGTGCAGGAACGCGCCGATCAGCAGGCCCAGACCGATGACTGCGAGGGCCACGGCACCTACGCGGGCCGGGGTCACCCAGGCCAGGTCGGCGGCGGCACCGAGGGCGCCGGTCACGGCAGCGGCGATGACGGCCAGACCGATGACCGTGGTGGTCAGGCGCGAACGGCGGTTCGTGACGACCGCAGGTTGGTGTGTCGGTGTGGGTTCGGGCAGGTCCCACGCGAACGGGGCGACCCCGAGGGGATCCCATGCCGGCGGTGACGGCCGTCGGGGCGAGAGCGCGTCGGCACCCGGAAGCGGAGCGTCGGTGTCCTTGCGTAGGTCGGGCATCGGGGACGTCTTCCTCTCCGTGGTGTCCGCGGTGTCGGTTGCGCCGGTGGTGTTCACGACCTCCGTCGCGTCGGCGGTCTGCGAAGGCGTGGCCACCTCTGTGCCGCTCGTCTCCGAGCGGGTTGTTTCACCGGCCGGTGTCTCCGTGGCCGCCGGGCCCGCGTGCATGTTCCATGCACCGGTGTGTGCGCTCCACGGGTAGTGGTACGGATTCGTCACCGGAGGCTGAGGAAAGGCCGGTTGGTTCGAGAAGGACGATCCGTCCGTTACAGGCAACAGGGGCGGCTCGGGACGCCGCTGGTAGAGCAGCCACCATCCGCCGAGCATGAGCAGTGTTCCGATGAAGCCGGAACCACCCGAGCCCGCGCCCACCGGTCCGATGGCCCCAGCCGCGATGGCCAGGGCCACGAGGATCACGACGACCTTGGTGGTCGAGTCCGAGCTCGCACCCCGCCCGACGAGTGATTCGAGCGAGGAGACCTGGTCGCCGTGACGGGGGAACAGCAGCCAGGCCGCCAGGTAGAGGACGAGACCGCCACCGCCGAACAGTGCCGAGGCGACGAACACGACACGGATCAGCACGGGATCGATGCCGTATCGCACTCCGATACCCGAGCACACACCCGCGATGTGCCCTTCCTTCGGCAGGCGCACGGGGCGGGTCCGCCACATGTCCGCCACCTGGTCCTGAAAGCTCCTCGTGTCCATGGCACCCATCCTGCTGGGCTTCCGCGCGCGGCACATCAGGGACCAACCCTGATTTCCGGGGACCCGATCGGAACCCGGACATCAGGGTTCGTCCCCGATGCCGGGCCGGCGATCTCCGTGCCAGTATCGAGGTGTGCAACCGGTACCTGGATTACCCGTGACCGTTCCCCGCCTCGAACGGCGGGTGGGCGGTCGTATCGTGGGTGGCGTGGCCGGCGGTGTCGCCGACCACCTCGGCATCGACGCCACCAAGGTGCGGGTCGCGTTCACGGTGCTCGCCGCTCTCGGCGGATTCGGGATCGCGTCCTACGGCCTGCTGTGGATGTTCGTGCCCCCGGGCTCCGACACCGATCGCCCCACCGGCCCCGAACGTCGTCGCGCCATCGGCCTCGCCTTCATGGGTGTCGGTCTGGCAGTGGGTCTTTCGTGGTTGTTCAGCGGTGGTGCCGCCGGCGTGGTGTTCCCGATCGTCGTGGTCGTCGTGGGTGCGGCGCTCGTATGGCGCGAGTTCGACGTCGAAGGGCCCAGATCGGTACTCGGTCTGCCCGCCCACCCGACGGTCCTCACCTGGGCTCGCGTGCTCGGTGGACTGACCCTCGTCGTCACCGGACTCGGGGTGATGGTCATCGCACAGGTCGACGTCGCGGCGCTGCGCTCGTCGCTGGTGGCGGTGGTGGTCACGCTGGTCGGTGCCGCACTGCTGTCGGTGCCGTTGTGGATCCGGATGTGGCGTGCGCTCGAGACCGAGCGCGCCGCCCGGGTGCGCAACGAGGAGCGCGAGGAGATCGCGTCGCACCTGCACGACTCGGTGCTCCAGACGCTCGCACTCATCCAGAAGCAGGCAGGCGACCAGCAGGAGGTCGTGCGTCTGGCACGCA
>NZ_AJVB01000357.1:0-4021 GCF_000278445.1 Rhodococcus sp. R1101 | reverse complement strand
AGCCCGCCTCGGTGCGGGTGGGCAGCCGGACGATGCCGCATTCGAAGGTGCCGTCGGGGCTGCTGAAGTAGTACGACTCGTTGCGCTGGTATTCGACCTGCGCGAGCGGTGCCGGTTCCTCCGGGGAGCTCTCCGGTTCGGGGGGCGCCTCGGTGGTCGACGACGGAGTCGGCTGCTCGGTCGTACTCGAGGCGACGGTCGTGCTCGGGGCGACGGCCGTGGAGGAGCTCACTGCGGTGGTCGTCGACACCGCTCCGGCGTCGGCGTCCGTATCGTCCGAGGGCCCTCCGCACCCTGCGACGAACAGTGCCGCACCCGTGACGACTGCGACCGGCCACATCCGAATTCTCACGCAACACCCTTCCCGACGACGTGCGGGTGTCACTCTATCGACCGGTGTCAGCGCCCGGTCAGGCGCCGGTTGACCAGCCGGTTCGCCCATCCGGGCGACACCTGGGCGAGCATTGCCAGCACGGTGGCCTGTCGGCCGACGGGCCGATGCACCCGTGCGGAGCGCCGGGTGGGCCGGGTCGCGTCGAACACCGCGCGGGCGACGTCGTCGGCGCCGAGGTTCACGCCCAGGGAGCGTCGCGAGCCGATGTCCATCCCGTCGACCATGTTCGTGTCGACGAACAGCGGCCACAGTGCCTGCACCTTGATGTCGTGGCGTGCCCACTCGAGTTCGAGGGCTTCGGTCAGGCCCCGCACCGCGAACTTGGTGGCGCTGTAGGTGGCGAGGTCGGGTTGTCCGTAGAGCGCCGACGCCGAGCACATGTTCACGATCTGCGCGCCGGGGGTGTCGCGCAGGTACGGGAAGGCGGCGTGGCAGCCGAGGACGACACCGGTGACGTTGACGTCGACGATCTGCCGGTGACGGCTCGCCGGGGTGTCCTCGAACGGGCCGGACGACAGCAGGCCCGCATTGTTGACGAGGATGTCGAGCCGGCCGTCGGTGCAGAACTCTTCGAGTGCACGGGTCCATGCGGAGGTGTCGGTGACGTCCAGGACGCCGGTGACGACCTGCCCCGAGCCGATCGAGGCGGCCTCCTCGGCGAGGCTCGCGAGCCCCGCGGTGTCGACGTCGAAGGCACCGACGCGGTAACCGCGACGGGCGAAGAGCAGGGCGGTGGAGCGGCCGATTCCGGCGGCGGCTCCGGTGACGACCACGGTGGGAGCGGGCATGGCATCACCCTAATGGCGGGCGGGAGCCGACGGGGCCGAGCGGGGATAGGCTGGGATCGGAGGAGTTGTGAATCGTCGTATCGTCGCTACTGTCGCATTCGTCACCGCGGGATATGTCGTCGTTCTCGCGTTGTGGCTGAACCTGTTCCTGCCGGTCTCCGAACCGGGCACCGAGGGCTTCCAGGTGGTCTTCCTCGTCTGTCTGTACGGCACCGTGCTCGGCCTGTCCTTGGCGCTCGCGAGTCGGAGTCCGAAGGCTCTGCGCCGGATCGAACGCGAGGGTTACGAAGGGTGGGCGATCATCCGTTCGGCAACGCCGCTGGATCTCACCGCGACCGGTCAGTTGACCCGGCTGGATCTCGAACTCACGGTGCCGGGTTCGGAGTCCTATCGCGGGACCGTCGTCTACGAGGTCGACCGCCGTAACCTGCACCGCTACGCACCCGGGGAGGTCGTGAGCATCTGGGTGGATCCGCTCGACCGCGACCGGATCGTGCTCTATCCCTGAGGCTCCCGGCGTGTGAGTGCGAGCAGCCCCTCGACGAGCAGCAGCTGGGCCGCGGCGTAGGTGGCCAGGACGAATCCTTCCGCCGCCGCGCGGGCCTTCTCGTCCTTCAGCAGGGTGCGGCGAACGATGATCGAGCCGTCGGAGAGCGTGAAGAGCAGCCCGCCGAGACCGAGCCGGCTCCGCCGATCCGAACCCGGCACGGGCAGCCCCGCGCGCACTCGCGCACCGGGGGCGAGGGCGGGATCGCCTGCGAGGGTGGCGGTGGTGGCGAGCAGCGCACCGTATCCGGTCAGCGGCGCGGCCACCGATCGGTTGCGGACGGCGAGCAGACCGGCCGCACCGGCCAGCGCACCGGCGCGCTGCACCGCGACCGGCTTCGACACGCGCGCACCGTGCCGGGCGAGGATCGTCGAGTAGGCCGTCTGCATGGCACCGAAACAGGCTGCGCCGCTCAGGATCCTACGGTCCTCGTCGGATCGGATCATGGCGATGTCGCCGAGGGTGGCCGCGGTGAGACCCGCGACCAGCAGGGCGGTGTCGGCGCGGTCGGTGTGGCGGGATCGGCGCAGCACCCGCACCGCGAGCGCGGGTGCGATGAGCGGTTTGGCGATCTTCTGCAGTTTCTCGTTCCCGGACACCCCACCGATGACGGTGGCAACCGACGCCGCGGCGAACACCGCGTGCTCGACGCCCCACTTCTTTCGATCGAACCGACCCATGCGCGCACAGTACCCGGAGATGATCAGCAGCGGCGCGCACCGCCGGACGCCGTGGCGCGCAGGAAGGTCGGTCCCGCGAAGTCGCGACGTGCGGCGGCGTCGGCGACCGCCTGCCGCACCGGGTCGACGCGATCGTTCTCGCACAATGCGATCGCCGACCCGCCGAAGCCGCCCCCGACCATCCGGGCACCCAGAGCACCTGCTGCGACGGCCGCGTCGACGGCGGTGTCGAGTTCGGGGCAGCTGACCTCGAAGTCGTCGCGCAGCGAGCGGTGCGACGCGTCGAGCAGCGGTCCGAGATCCCGGATCCGCCCTGCCCGCAACAACTCCGCGGCCTCACGGACGCGGGCGATCTCGTCGATCACGTGCCGGGCGCGGCGACGCAGGACGGGATCGTCGAGCGGGTCTGCGGATGCGGCGTTCCGCAGGGTGCCGACGCCGAGGAGCCGCGTGGCGTCCTCGGCCTGACGGCGGCGCTGTCCGTACTGCCCGTCGGCGAGCCGGTGCCCGGTTCCGGTGTCGACGACCAGCACGGTCAGTCCCTGCACCTCCGCGTCGAACGGGATGTGTTCGCTGCTGCCGTCGGCGAAGTCGAGCAGCAGCGCGTGTCCGGGGCGTGCGTGCAACGCGATCCGCTGGTCGAGCCCGCCGGTGGGTGCACCGGCGTAGTCGTTCTCCGCGCGCACGCACGCCGTGGCGAGCCGATCACGGCCGTCCTCGTCGAGGGGCAGCCCGCACAGGTCGGCGAGCGCCACCGCGATCGACGTCTCGAGCGCGGCGGACGACGAGAGTCCCGCTCCGACCGGCACGTCCGACGCGACCGCGATGTCGGCGCCGGTGAATCCCGGCGGATCGAGCGTCCAGATCACTCCGGCGACGTAGGCGGCCCAGCCGTCGACGTGCCGGTCGCGCAGATCGAGGTCGACGGGGTCGAATCCGGCGCTGCGCACGCGCAGCAGATGATCGGAGCGGCGACGCACCGCCACGGTGGTGACCTGTGGGAGAGCCATCGGCAGGCACAGACCACCTGCATAGTCGACGTGCTCGCCGATGAGGTTCACGCGCCCGGGAGCACACCAGCAGCCCTCGGGTTCGGTGCCGAACTCCGCCGTGAACGACGCGCGGACGGTCTCTGCGAGTGTCATGTCGCCACCTCACGCAGTCGGGCAGCGATCCGTTCGGGGGTGGTGTCGCTGATCCACGCACCCATCGCCGATTCGGATCCCGCGAGATATTTCAGCTTGTCCGGGGCCCGTCGCAACGAGAAGATCTGGCAGAACAGCCGCACCTCCTCGCGACCCGCACCGACCGGCGCCTGATGCCAGGCGGCGATGTAGGGGGTGCGGTCGACGCCGGGGAAGAACCGGTCGACGCGGCCGAGGAGGTCGCGGTAGGCCCGGGCGAGTTCGTCGCGTTCGGGCTCGCCCAGGGCCGCGAGGTCCGGGACGTCGCGGTGCGGGACGAGATGCACCTCGACGGGCCAGCGGGCCGCGGCGGGGACGTAGGCCGACCACGTGGCGCCGGACCACACGAGTCGGGTCCCTGCCCGGCGTTCGGCGTCGAGGATGTCGCTCTGCAGCGACCTGCCGGTCCGCCGGCGATGCTCGCGGGC
>NZ_AJVB01000356.1:0-4025 GCF_000278445.1 Rhodococcus sp. R1101 | reverse complement strand
CAGTTCGCGCGGTGTCGTGAAGGCCGTGTGCGCTGCGGGACTGATGCACTTCTCGTGGGCCGGAACGCCACGATAGCGTGCGATCTCCTCACTCACCTTCGCCGCCGGGAGCACGCCACCCACGCCGGGTTTCGCCCCCTGGCTGAGTTTGAGGGAGATCGCCTTCACGTGGTCGTGAGCCGACTTGTCGGCGAACTCTGCGGGGTCGAAACGTCCGTCGCGGTCGCGCGTCCCGAAGTACCCGGATCCGATCTCCCAGACCAGGTCGCCACCACCGTCGAGGTGATACGGTGTCAGCCCGCCTTCGCCGGTGTCGTGGGCGAACCCGCCTCGGGCCGCCCCACGATTCAACGCCCGGATCGCATTGGCGGACAGAGCGCCGAAACTCATCGACGAAACGTTCAGCAGCGACATCGAATACGGCCGGCTGCAGTCGGGCCCTCCGATGTCCACCCGCGGTGGTTCGTCGGGTTCGGCCGCCGGCACTGTCGAGTGAACGAGATACTCGTACCCGACCTCGTAGACGTCGCGTTCGGTGCCGAACGACAACTCGCCGTGAATTCCCTTCGCCCGCTCGTAGACGACGGTGCGCACGTCCCTGTCGAAGGGGCGGCCGTCGAAATTCCGCTCGACGAAGTACTGCTGGAACTCCGGGCGCACACTCTCGAGCAGATACCGCATGTGGCCGAGCACCGGATAGTTGCGCAGCACCGAATGCCGGCGCTGCACGAGATCGTAGATTCCGACCACCGACAGGAACGTCAGAAGGGCGACCAGCACCCACCAGCCCCACCCTCCGACTGCGGCGATCACACCGACCAGAACCAGAGTCAGGCCCAGGAAACCGACGAGGAAGAACCGCAGCACGGTTCACCTTCTCTCCGCCTGTCCGGCGGGTCTCACATGTCGAGCGGCAGCTCAGTGGGAACCGCGACGCTTCTGCTGCAGCTTCGCGAGCATCTCCTTGGCCTTGCGCTGATTCTCCGGCTTGGCCGCCTCACGCCGGACGACCTGGATCGCCTTGACCGCGGCGGCGCTCTTCATAGCCTTACCGAACATTCCCATCGAGCACTCCTCCGTGTGTCATCAGAACTGGTACTTCCACGATACGGATGCGGGAACGCCGAGGAGTAGTCGCCGTCGGCGACACGGGCAGTTCCCGTGGAACTGCCCGTGCGCGCGATTCAGTTCGGTGCATCGACGATGCGGCTGTTCGGCAGCTTCCAGCCCGGCCGCGGGAAGTGGCAGGTGTACCCGTTCGGGTAGCGCTGGAGATAGTCCTGGTGCTCGGGTTCGGCTTCCCAGAAGGTGCTCGCGGGAGTCACTTCGGTGACCACCGTGCCGGGCCACAGACCGGACGCCTCGACGTCGGCGATGGTGTCCAGCGCGACCTGCTTCTGCTCGTCGTCGAGATAGAAGACGGCCGAACGGTAGGATGCTCCGACGTCGTTTCCCTGCCGGTTCACGGTGGTCGGATCGTGGATCCGGAAGAAGAACTCGAGCAGTGCCCGGTAGTCGGTGCGTGCGGGGTCGTAGACGATCTCGACAGACTCTGCGTGCCCCGGATGGTGGCGGTAGGTGGGGTGATCGTTCTGCCCACCGGTGTAACCGACCCGTGTCGACACCACCCCGGGCTGCCGCCGGATCAGCTCCTCCATGCCCCAGAAGCATCCGCCTGCCAGGATCGCCGTGCGTGTATCGGTCATTACGCCTCCTCGGGAGGTGGAACCGATACGAGGGTCGCGGCATTCCCGGCCCGCACCCTGTTCGTGGTCAGAGCACGAACACCGCCGCCCGCTCGGCGAGGTCGAGGACGGGTTGCGGCAGGATGCCGAGCAGCACCGTCGCCACCGCCGCGAACGCGATCGCGGCGCTCGTCGCCACGGTGGAGGTCGCGAGCTGCGGGGCGTCGGCGGTCGGCTCGGTGAAGAACATCAGCACGATCACCCGCACGTAGAAGTACGCCGCGACCGCGCTGACGAGCACACCGACGATCACGAGTGGAGCCGCGCCTCCCGCGATCGCGGCACCGAAGACCGCGAACTTGGCGATGAACCCGCTGGTGAGCGGAATGCCCGCCAGTGACAACAGGAACAGTGCGAACGCCCCTCCGAGCAGCGGCGAGCGCCGTCCGACGCCGGCCCACCGCGACAACTCCCACGCCTCGCCGTCCGGGTCGCGGACGAGCGTCACCACGGCGAACACACCGACCGTCCCGATGCCGTAGACGAGCAGATAGAACAGCGTCGAGGACACTCCGGACGCAGTGCCGGCGACGACGCCGGTGAGCACGAATCCGGTGTGGCTGATCGCCGAATACGCGAGCATGCGCTTGATGTCGTTCTGCGTCACCGCCAGGACCGCGCCGACGACCATCGTCGCGATCGCGACGGCCCACAGGATCGGCCGCCACTGGTCGGCGGAACCGGGGACCGCGACGTAGAGCACGCGCAGCAGGGCGCCGAACGCGGCGATCTTCGTCGCGGCGGCCATGAACGCGGTGACGGGGGTCGGGGCCCCCTGGTAGACGTCCGGGGTCCACGAGTGGAAGGGCACCGCTCCGACTTTGAACAGCAGGCCGACGGCCAGCAGGCCCACCCCGACGAGCGCTGTGGTCTCGTTGCCCGCACCCGTGTCGATCGCTGCGGCGATACCTCCGAAGTGAACAGTGCCGGCGTAGCCGTAGAGCATCGCCACCCCGTACAGGAAGAACGCCGACGAGAACGCTCCCAGCAGGAAGTACTTCAGCGCGGCTTCCTGCGAGAGCAACCGTCGGCGCCGCGCGAGCCCGCACAGAAGGTACAGCGGCAGCGACAGCACTTCGAGTGCGACGAACATCGTCAGCAGGTCGTTCGAGGCGGGGAACACGAGCATCCCACCCACCGCGAACAGCAGGAGCGGGAAGACCTCGGTCCGTGCGCCGCCCGCCGCGAGTGCCTGTCGTTCGGCGGCGGTACCCGGGATCGCCGACGCCTGAGGTGCGAACGCGTCGAGATGCGCACCGACCGCCGTGCGGGGAACGGCGTGTGCACGAGCCGGTTCGATGCTGCGTTCCGCGACCAGCGCGACCGACAGCAACGACACGATCAGGACCGAGCCCTGCAGGAACAGCGCCGGGCCGTCGATGACGACCGCCCCCGACAGGGTGGTCGCGCGGGTTCCGGCGAGCATCACGACCGCGACGAACGCCGCCACGAGCGCGACCGTCGTCAGGACCACGTGGGCGGGATAGCGCGCCGAGGCCGGCACGAAGGATTCGACGAGTACGCCGACGACGGCCGCGGCGAACACGATCAGGATGGGCGCGATCAGGCCGTAGTCGATCGCCGGGGCGGGGAGGGACGCAGCAAGAACGACGATGCCCTCGGAGGGGTTCATTCGGCTTCACCTTCCTCGGAACCGTGGGCCGGAACGTCACTCTCGGCGATCGGACGCTCGGCGGGCACCACCGGCTCCGGCCGGGAGATGTCGATCGAGACGAGCGTGTCGTCGACTGCGGGGGTGATGACATCGAGCGCCGGTTTCGGATAGATCCCCAGTACGAGCAGCAACGCGAGCAGCGGCGCGACCACCGCGATCTCCCGCGGCACGAGATCGGAGAGCCTGCGTGTGTGCTCGGCGCCGTCGTCCCCGTCGTGGTCCCGGCCGGGTAGGCGCACGGGGCCTCCCATCATGCGCTGATAGAGCCACAACACGTAGAGCGCGGACAGCACGAGCGCCAGCGTCGCGATCACCGCCGCCACCCGATAGCGGGGATAGGTGCCGACGAAGACGAGGAATTCGCTGACGAACGGGGCGAGCCCGGGCAGGGACAGGGTCGCCAGCCCGGCGACGAGGAAGGTCCCGGCGAGGACCGGCGCGATCTTCTGTACGCCGCCGTACGCCGCGATCGTGCGGTCGCCGTGCCGCGAGACGAGGAATCCGGCGATGAGGAACAGTGCGGCCGTGGAGATTCCGTGGTTGACCATGTACAGGGTGGAGCCGGCCTGCCCCTGCGCCGTCAGCGCGAAGATACCGAGGACGAT
>NZ_AJVB01000355.1:0-4030 GCF_000278445.1 Rhodococcus sp. R1101 | reverse complement strand
CACCGCGTCGTACTCGTGGGAGTGGGCAATCTCGGACGGGCGCTCGCCCGGTATCCCGGTTTCGACCGCCGCGGTTTCACCATGGCCGGACTCTTCGATTCCGATCCCGCCGTGGTGGGCACCCGTGTGGGCGACCTCGTCGTCCGGCCCGTCGACGATCTCGAGAGCGGCGCCCGCGAACTCGGCGCGACCATCGGTGTCGTCGCCACCCCCGACGACGCCGCGCAGCAGGTGTGCGACCTGCTCGTGCTCGCAGGGGTGCGCAGCATCCTGAGCTTCGCGCCCGTCGAACTCGAGGTGCCCGAGCATGTCGAGATCCGCCGCGTCGACCTGTCTGTCGAGATGCAGGTCCTGTCCTTCAACAGCACGCGCAACGACGAGACCGCCCGTTCCGCGAGCGCCGACGTCCGTCCGGCAGCCGGCGACGTCCGCCCCGCCGGCATCCCGCGGGTCTCCACCCGAAGCTCTGCACGGCGTACCACAACAGGAAAGGCGGGTCCGATGGGATCGGCCGCGACCAGAAACGGATCGGTGATCGCACCGTGAGTGTTCTCCTCGTCGGGATATCGCATAGGAGCGCACCGGTCCCGGTGCTCGAGAAGGTTGCGGTCACGGACACCGACCGTCCCAAGCTCACCGACAAGATGCTGGCGTCGGACAAGATCTCCGAAGCGATGATCGTCTCCACCTGCAACAGGGTGGAGATCTACGCGGTGGTCGACGCCTTCCACGGTGCGCTGGCCGCGGTCAGCGATCTGCTCGCCGAGCACTCGGGTCTTCCCGTCACCGAACTGCACAAGCACGCCTACGTCCGATACAGCGAGGCGGCGGCCGAACACCTCTTCTCCGTCGCGAGCGGTCTCGACTCGATGGTCGTGGGGGAGCAGCAGATCCTCGGGCAGATCCGCACGGCCTACGCCGCCGCCGACGCCCAGCAGGCCGCAGGCCGCACACTGCACGAACTCGCCCAGCAGGCGTTGCGTGTCGGCAAGCGGGTGCACTCGGAGACCGGCATCGACGCCGCCGGTGCCTCCGTCGTCTCCGTTGCGCTCGACAAGGCAGCGAACTTCCTCGGCGGCGACCTCCGGGGCCGCACCGCCGCAGTGATCGGGGCCGGTGCCATGGGCGGTCTCGCCGTCGCACACCTCGTCCGGGCGGAGATCGGCTCGATCGTCGTCGCCAACCGCACCCGCGACCGCGCCGAGCGACTCGCCGAGACCGCGCGGGCCGCCGGTGTCGAGGCCGAGGTCGTCGCGTTCGACGACCTCGCGGCCGCACTGAGCCGCGCCGATGTCGCCGTCACCTGCACTGGGGCCGTGGGCGCCGTCGTCACTCTCGCCGACGCGCACCGTGCGCTCGCACAGCCCGGGCGCGGCGAACGCCCCCTCGCGATCTGCGATCTCGGCCTGCCGCGCGACGTCGATCCCGCCGTCGCGGGTCTTCCCGGCGTGCAGGTCTTCGACATGGAGTCGCTGCAGCGCGACCCGTCGGCCGGCGCCGCGGCGAACGACGCGGACGCCGCCCGCACGATCGTCGCCGCCGAGTTGTCGCAGTACCTCACCGCGCAGCGCCTCGCGGAGGTCACCCCCACGGTGACGGCACTGCGTCAGCGTGCCGCCGAAGTGGTCGAGGCCGAGCTGATGCGCCTCGAATCGCGACTGCCCGATCTCGACGACGGCCAGCGCGGTGAGGTCGCCCGCACGGTGCGTCGGGTCGTCGACAAGCTCCTCCACGCGCCGACGGTGCGCGTCAAGCAGCTCGCGTCGACGCCGGGAGGCGACCAGTACGCCGAGGCCCTGCGGGAGCTGTTCGAGCTGAGGCCGGGTTCGGTCGAGGCGGTCGCGACCCCCACCAAGGACCTGGGCTCGCTGACCGATCCGACCCTCGCGGTGGATCTGTCCGCCGCACTGGACCCCGCTGTCACCACCGAACTCCAGGTCTCACGAAAGGACGGCACCGCATGAGCACCGAAGCCGCATCGGTTTCCCGCGACGACGTTGCTCGGCAGGACCGCCCACTGCGGATCGGTACCCGTGGCAGCGTGCTCGCCACGACCCAGGCCGGCACCGTGCGCGACGCACTCATCGCCGCCGGTCGCCCGGCAGAGCTCGTCATCATCACCACCAAGGGCGATGTCACCCCCGGCCCCGTGCAGCGCATCGGTGTCGGCGTGTTCACCGCCGAGCTGCGCGAGGCGCTGCTCGCCGGTGAGGTGGACGTCGCCGTGCACTCCTACAAGGACCTGCCCACCTTCCAGGACCCGCGCCTCGTCATCGCGGCCGTCCCCGAACGGGAGGATCCGCGCGACGCGCTCGTCGCCCGCGACGGACTCGTCCTCGGCGAACTTCCGCCCGGTTCGAAGGTCGGCACCTCGGCACCGCGCCGGCGGGCACAGCTCGCCGCGCTCGGACTGGGACTGCAGATCGAACCGCTGCGCGGCAACATCGACACCCGCATCGGCAAGGTCGACTCCGGAGAACTCGACGCGATCGTCATCGCGCGCGCCGGACTGTCGCGCATCGGACGCCTCGACCGCGTCACCGAGTCCCTCGAACCGGTGCAGATGCTGCCGGCGCCGTCGCAGGGTGCGCTCGCCGTCGAGTGCCGGTCGGACGATCCCGAGATGATCGAACTGCTCGCGGGTCTCGACCACGCCCCGAGCCGCGCCGCGGTCGTCGCCGAGCGGTCGCTGCTCGCCGAACTCGAAGCCGGATGCACCGCACCGGTCGGGGCGATCGCCGAGGTCGTCGAATCCCTCGACGACGACGGCCGCGTGATCGAGGAGTTGTCGGTGCGCGGGTGTGCCGCCGCCCTGGACGGATCGGATGTGCTGCGAGCGAGCGCGGTGGGGGCGCCGGAGACGGCCGAGGAACTCGGCCGTCGTATCGCGCGCGAACTGCTCGATCTCGGTGCGCGCGAACTCATGGTCGAGCACGGGATCGTCCCCGAGACGAGACCTGCCGATGATTGACCCAGCCGTGACCGTCACCCGATTTGCCCTTATCACTGATTTGACCGCACTGGAGAATGACCGATGAGCCGAGTCCGTAAGCACAACCCCGGGCGCATCCTGTTCGTGGGATCGGGGCCGGGCGATCCTGCGTTGCTCACCGTGCGCGCGCGTGACGTGCTGGCGGGCGCCACGATCGCCTTCACCGACCCCGATGTCGACAAGGGTGTCGTTGCCCTCGTCGGTTCCGACCACGGTGCCGACCCGGAGACCGGTGAACCCGTCGCCGAGGTCCGTCCCGCACTCGGCGAGCCCTCCGAGGTAGCCAAGACGCTCGTCGCGGAGGCGAAGACCGGACACGACGTGGTGCGCCTCGTCGCCGGTGATCCCCTCACGACCGACTCGGTGATCGCCGAGGTCAACGCCGTCGCCCGCACCCAGGTGGTCTTCGAGGTCCTCCCCGGTCTGCCCGCCGGATCGTCGGTGCCGAGCTACGCCGGCATGGCACTCGGCTCGTGCCACACCGAGGTCGACGTGCGCGGAGAGGTCGACTGGGCCGCGCTCGCCGCAGCCCCCGGACCCCTCGTCCTCCACGCGACCTCCGGTCACCTCGCCGAGACCGCCAGCGCGCTGGTCGAGCACGGTCTCGCGCCGCAGACCCCCGCAGCGATCACCGTGCGTGGAACCACCCGTCAGCAGCGCACCGTCGAGGCCACGCTCGCGACCCTGAACGACGCGGGCTCCGAACTCGTCGGGCCGCTCGTCGTCACCGTGGGCAAGGTCGTCTCGCACCGCAACAAGATGTCGTGGTGGGAGTCGCGCGCCCTGTACGGCTGGACCGTCCTCGTGCCCCGCACCAAGGATCAGGCCGGCGAGATGAGCGAACGACTCGTCACGCACGGCGCGATCCCCATGGAGGTGCCGACGATCGCGGTCGAGCCGCCGCGCAGCCCCGCCCAGATGGAACGTGCGGTCAAGGGTCTGGTCGACGGCCGCTACCAGTGGGTGGTGTTCACCTCCACCAACGCCGTGCGTGCGGTGTGGGAGAAGTTCGAGGCGTTCGGTCTCGACGCGCGGGCG
>NZ_AJVB01000354.1:0-4034 GCF_000278445.1 Rhodococcus sp. R1101 | reverse complement strand
GGCGGTCGTTTCTCGGTGAACGCGGCGGCGCCTTCCAGCGCGTCCTCGCTGGCGCACACGGCGTCGGACTCTGCCGAATTGACTTTCCAGATCGTGTTTTCGAGTCCGGACGCTTGTCCCTGCGAGATGATCTTCTTGCTCGCCTGTACCGCGATGGGTGCGTTGGCAGCGATGGCGTGGGCCAGACGTAAGGCTTCGGGAAGCACCTCCGAGGGTGAAACGACGACGTTGGCCAATCCCCAGCGAAGTGCCGTCTCGGCCGAAATCGGTTCGCCGGTGAATACTGCGTGCGCAGCGATCTTGGGAGGGATCTGATTGGGGAGGCGGATGAGCCCACCGCCTCCGGCGATGAGACCGCGTTTGACCTCCGGCAATCCGAGCGTGGCCTCAGAACTGAGCACGGCGAGGTCACAGGCGAGCACGATTTCGGCACCGCCGCCGGCCGCCACGCCGTTGACGGCGGCGATCAGGGGCTTGGACACGTAGTGCTCGACCAAGCCGGCAAATCCCCACTCGGGATGGTTCGTCGGCAGTACGGATCCGCCATCGGCAAAGGCCTTCAGATCGGCACCGGCACAGAACGCCCGTCCCGATCCCGTCAGGACGCCGACTCGCAGGTCGGGGTCACGATCGATCTCGTCGAGAGCAGCGCCCAGTGCCTCGGACACCGCAGCGTTGACGGCATTGAGCACCTGCGGCCGATTCAGGGTGATAACTCCTACGGGTCCATCGCGGTGGAGCAGTACGACATTCTTCTCTTCGTGTGGCGTGGCCATAGCACTTCCCATTCCATCTATCGTCAAAGATCTCGTCACAACATCAGGGGCGACGGTCAGGTGACAACCCGACTCTTGAAGACCGGCATTCGAAACCGAGCGCTGAACATACCTGCAGAACGGACCTGTCCGACGATGATGGTCGGCGCGCCGGCGACGACAACCTACCCGATGACGGCAGACCGAGACATGTTCGCCGGAAGCGGACCCCCCATCAGAGCCGGGGGTGCGAGGGCCGCGTTACACCGCTATCCGCGACTCGACTTGATCCTCTCGACGGGGGCAGCGCCATCTGCCTCGACACCGCCGGTCGAACGGCGACCCTTCCAGGGTCAGCCCCAGCGGGACTGGCCGCCGTCGAGCGGAATCGTCGCACCGGTGAGGTATCCGGCATCCGGGCCGACCAGAAATGCCACTGCCCGGCCGATATCGCTTTCGGCATCACCGATTCTCCGCATCGGAATGCTCGCAATGAACGCTGCCGCCTCCTCGGGACGGGCGGCGATCCATCGCTCGAGGCCTGGTGTCCGGGCGTGTGGGGCGACTGCGTTGACCCGGATGCCGTCCTTGCCCCACTCGCACGCGGCCGCTCGCGTCAAAGCGCGCACACTCTCTTTGACGGCCGCGTAACCACCGTAGTTGCTGGCGTCCCAGCGCACTGCGACGGAACTGACCATGTTGACCACCGCTCCGCCGCCGCGTGCCTTCATGTGCGGATAGCAGGCTTGCATGGTTCGCAACGTCGCCACAGGACCTGAGTTCAGCCCGGCCGCGAGTCTCTCGGGATCGAGGTCGAGGATGTCACCGAGCGGATTGAGGCTGGCATTGTTGACCAGGATGTCGATGCCCCCGAACAAGTCGACCGTTTCGGCGACCGACCTTGTGATCTGGTCGCCGTCCGCAATATCGGCGACGATCGGCTCGCCCCGACCACCGAACTGCCGGATTTGCTCGCAGGTCTCGATCAACTTCGATTCGGTGCGACCGACCACCGCGATCGACGCGCCCTGCTTGGCCAACGCAAACGCGATTCCCTGCCCGACACCCTGGCCTGCGCCGGTAATGAGCGCGATCTTCCCGTCCAGTTCACTCATCTGAAAGCTCTCCACTACTCGCCGTCACGCTCGGCCTTCGGTGTGAGGCCGGAGCTTGTCGGTGGAAGAGTAGTCAGGTGGCCGCCATCACTTCGGTTGCATTCCCGGTAGCCAGGATTCGGGTGGGACGGCCGGGGAGTTCAAGTCCAGGAACAGTTCTCGACGAGTCGCTACCCGAAGTCCATCATCGGCGGTCTTCCGCCGGTTGTGTCCCGGACGCCCGAAGTCACTACAACCCGACACGGTGCTGCCACCCGGTGAGACCTGAACCACAGCGTGAGCATCGCCCCGATATCAAGAAACAAGCTCTCGACGTCGACGACCTACGACGACGGATGCAATGAACAGCTCGGTGGCAGCTCGGAGAGTGGCTGCGCGGTGAACGGCCGGCCCGTCGAACGTCGACGGTGATCGATCGGCACCGCTGTCCGAGGGGCGACGGCCCGTGCAGATCGAACCTTCTTCGGAAAGGCGTGATGGATGCTCGACCTTCACCGGTCTCCCGACGCGCGTGCGGAAGCCACTGCGCGGCCGACTGCGCCGGATGCTCCCTTCGAACTCGTCGAGGAACAGGTCCGTGGCGTAGAAACGCCGGTGTTCCGCAACAGATACCGCTCCTGAACGCGTTGTTCGCCGAGTCGGTGCGCTACGGCGTACATGCCGTCGCATTGTCGGAAACTCGCTGCAGTTGCTCGGCCTCGCTCCCATAGCTGCCTGCGAGACGCGATGCAGAGTGACGCCGAGAGACGCGCGGTCGGACAATCGCTCGGCGGGCGCGACTATTCGACTCGAGAGGTTCGCAGCGGAGTTCTGCAAGTTTGCGAAGTCCCGGACCGAACACTCGGGCCTCCGAGGCGGTGATGAAGGTCTACGAAGTGAAGGTTACCCACCGGGTCCTGGCGAATCGGCGACTCGCGTGCGAGCTCTACCCCGAGGTCTTCGTCGTCGATGGTGGGGCCGTCCTCTCCACCTACGCCGGCCCTGCCAACGGTTACTGCCCGTGTGAGCCGGCGGAGCCGGAGTTCGACGACGTGTTCGAGATGAGCGAACGGCAACTCGAGGACGCTGTTCGGTGGGCGACGTCGATCTATCGTCCGCGGCGAGATGACGTCGGAGAGTATGTGGCCGCGGTGGATATCCACCGACGTGCAGGGACGATCAGCTCGGTGGCGCGAAGAATTCGAGCGCGATGTTGTCGGGATCGCGGAACGACAGCCCGGAGCCGTACGCCGCGTTCTTGATGTCCCCGTGCGGGATTCCCAGACTGTCGAGCCGGTCGCGCCATTTTTCGAGCTCGCTCGCCGTGCAACCGAACGCGATATGGTCGAGCCCCGTGTTCCGTTCGTCGAAAGACTCCTGCGGTGGCGACCCGGAATGGGTGTGCAAGCCGAACAGTGTGCCGCCGTCGAGCGCGAAGACCGCGTGGTGGAAGGTGCCCGATTCGTCGTCCTCGTCGAGGACGGGCGTGGCGTCGAAGAGATTCGAGTACCACGCGGTGCTCGCAGCCAGATCCGAGACGGTGACGGCGACGTGGGTGAGTGCAGGAAAAGCCATGACAGTTTCCTCCGTCCGAAGCCCTCCTCATCGTAGACCTCGAGGCGATTGTGCCCACCCTTGTCGGCGAATCCCCAAATGTTTCCGAGTATTCTCCCGGCGTTCGGTAACGTATTCCGTGAGAAAGAGATTCGATCACTACCTTCCGTAATCATGCCTTTGTCACGTAGATCGTTCCTCACGGCCGGACTCGGAATCACCGTCGTCACCGCAGCTACCTCCGTCGGCGTCACCGGATACGGGCGCGCCTCCGCACCGGGAGTGAAGGGCGACCCCTTCCTGCTGGGTGTCGCCTCCGGCGACCCCGCGCCGGACGGATTCGTCATCTGGACGCGACTCGCCCTCGACCCGATTGCCGAGGACGGACTCGGTGGAATGCCGAATCGGAATGTTCCGGTGCAATGGGAAGTCGCGGAAGACGAGAAGATGACCCGCGTCGTCGCACGCGGCACCGAACAGGCCGTCCCCGACAGCGCCCACTCCGTCCACGTCGAACTGTTCGGGCTGCGCCCCGGGCGGGAGTACTTCTACCGGTTCCGCACCGGCAGCCATATGAGCGCGGTGGGGCGGGCACTGACGACACCGGCCGCCACCGAGATCCCGGCCGCCC
>NZ_AJVB01000353.1:0-4036 GCF_000278445.1 Rhodococcus sp. R1101 | reverse complement strand
ATCACCGCGCGCTTCGACGTCGAGCACACGGTGACGCACGGTGCCCATCGCGTACGGATCGCGGGAGCGGGCGACGACAGCACACCCGCGGGTGTCTCGGCCGCACTCACCCGGCAGGTCGAGGAGGGCCGCCGGGTCCTGTCGCAACGTGAGCACGACGTGTTCACCGGCTTCGTGCTCGGCGGTGTGGCCGACGAACTGCGCAGGCGGATCGACCGGGCACGGCAGCTGATCGCGGCGATGAACGACAGTCTCGCCGACAGCCGCACGACGCACGGGATCGGCGTGCGGATCGAGTGGCGACCCGGCGGTGAGGACACCGACGCGGCTCGCATGACGCGACTGCTCACCGACACCGACCGCTCGGCCGAGGATGCGGCCGAACTGGTCGAGATGCTGCGCCGCCGAGTCGAGTCCGCGCACGCCGCCGACCCGTCCGCCGGGTACGCGCTGCACCTGTCGCAGGCACTGGACTACCGGCGCTGGCACGAGGTCGAGGTCACGATCGTCGGTCCCGGACCGGACCAGGAGCGGCGGATCTCCGCGCGCGCCAAGATATCCCAGGGTGAGACACGCTTCGTGTCGTACGTCTCGCTCTTCGCCGCGGCGGACGGTTATCTCTCGGGTCTTCCCGACACCGGTACCGCATTGCGGCTGGTGCTGCTCGACGACGCGTTCGCCAAGATCGACGATCCGACGATCGGTGAACTGATGGGCCTGCTCGTACGGCAGGACATCGATTTCGTCATGACCGGGCACGCGCTGTGGGGTTGCGTGCCCGAGGTACCCGAACTCGACGTCTACGAGGTCCGCCGGCTCGGCGACGGAACGGCTGTGACGACCCGGGTGCACTGGGACGGCCGCGTGCGGCACCTGCGGCCGCTCACCGATCTACCGACGTAGCAGTGGCGGGCGCGATACCGATATCGCGCCCGCCACTGCCGGGATCCTGGGAAGGTGCCGGATCAGGACACGCGACGCAGCAGCGCTGCGAGTGCCTGTCCGCCACCGATGCACATGGTGACGACGCCGAGTTCGAGGTCGCGGCGGATCAGGTCCTTGGCGACGCGCAGCGTGAGGATCGCGCCGGTCGCGCCGACCGGGTGCCCCAGGGCGATGGCACCGCCGTAGGGGTTGGTCTTCTCCGGGTCGAGCTTGGCGTCGCGCGCCACCGCGAGGGCCTGCGAGGCGAAGGCCTCGTTGAGCTCGACGGTGTCGATGTCGGCCGGGGTCAGACCGTTCTGCTCGAACAGCTTCACCAGGGCGAGAGTGGGTGCGTAGCCCATCAACTCGGGTTCCATCGCCGCGGTGACGACGGACTCGAGCACGACCGAGCCGGCAAGGCCGCGTTCGCGGGCCACCGATTCTCGGGCGAGGACGAGGGCGGCCGCGCCGTCGTTGATGCCGGAGGCGTTACCGGCGGTGACGGTGCCGTCCTTGATGAACGCCGAACGGAGCTTGCCGAGCACCTCGAGGGTGGTGTCCGGCTTGGGATGCTCGTCCTCGGTGACGGTGACGGGCTTGCGGCCACCGATCTCGACCGGGGTGATCTCCTCGGCGAAGACGGCCTTCGCCGCATCGGTGGCGGCGCGCCGCTGCGATTCGAGGGCGAACTCGTCCTGCTGCTCACGGCTGACGCCGTACTCGCGGGCGACGTTCTCGGCGGTGACGCCCATGTGCAGTCCGCTGAACGGATCGGTGAGCATCCCGACGGTGCCGTCGACGAGCTCGCGGTTGCCGAGCTTGTAACCGCTGCGGGCACCGAAGTCGTAGAACGGCATGCGGGACATGCTCTCGTCGCCGCCGGCGACGGTGATCTCGGCAGCACCCCAACGGATCTCCTGGGCGGCGGACCACACGGCCTGCAGTCCGGATCCGCACAACCGGTTGACGGTCAGGGCCGGGGTGGAGACGGGCAGTCCGGCGGCGAGGGTCACGCGACGGGCGTTGTAGGCGTCGGCTCCGACCTGGCCGATGCAGCCCATGACGACCTCGTCGATGTCCTCACCCGCGACATCCGCACGCCGCAGCGCCTCGCGCACCGCGGCGGCGCCGAGTTCGTGGGCGGGTACGTCCTTCAGGGCGCCACCGAAGCTGCCGACGGGGGTGCGTGCGCCGTCGACGATGACGATGCGTTCCGGAGCGGTCATTTCTCGTCCAATCTGGTCGAACACCTGGGGTCCACACGCCGGCACCGGCCGAGCGCACGGCTCTTCGAGGAGGCTGGCCCTCCCGAAGGGTCCGGTTCATGCTACGGCACCGAGTGCCGCAGTCTCGTCGGCCCGAACGCGCGCTGCAGGAAGAGGTGCGGAAACGCCATTCCGCATCAGGAGCTACGTTGTTTTCACGCGTCGTCCGCAGCGAACGGGAGACCCGCCGCGAGACGATCCGCGGCCGCCGGCGTGCCCAGCTCGCGGCGGTGCCGGGGGTGCTCCACGTAGAACTCGAGGAATCGGTACAACTGCACGGGATCGACGGCCAGATACCGTGAGTCCAGCTCGATCCGGGGCTCCTGCGGCAATCGCTCGAAACGGAACACACGACTGGTCCGCCGGCGCGCCCACGCCGCCGACTCGTGCCCCTCGATCCAGATCACCGGGACCCCCCGGTCGACCGCCCGGAGCCCCCGCACCGACACCCAGGGCAGGTAGGACTCCACGAACCAGCCGCGCAGCCTGATGCCGTCCGGTCCGAGAACGAGCGATCCGGCCCGGATGCGCCCGAGTGCCACCTCGGCGAGGAAGGTCAGGCACACCCCGGCGACGAGTGCCAGCGCCACCGCCACCACGGGAAGCCCGTCGTTCCCCACCACGATCTCGACGGCCGCCCCGAGCGAAAGGAAGGCGCCGCACACCACCATCGCGAGCAGCAGACCGAAGACGACGTGGCGTCCTCCGATCTCGGTACTCCCGCGACCCGCCGCGTCGACATGCCTCACCCGGGGTATGCGCCCCGGTGGCGACCAGAAGGCAGCGCCGAAGGCCGCCGTCAGCAGCATCAGCACCGCCAGGATCGAATAGAAGCGGTCGGCGCCCACCGAGCCGGCGCGCCACACACCTACTCCGCGGGTCGCGGCGAAGACCGACACGAGCACGGCCGCACCGGCCGCTGCGTATACGCGCAGAGTATGCGCGCCGTGCCGCCATTCGCTCGGCGGTTCGGTATCGGATGTCCGTTCGGTGTCCGAAGTCGCAGCCTCCGTGCCGCGCCCACCCCACGGGACAACAGGTCGTTGCATCGGTCTCCCCTCCCGGTGCACCGAGGAGCCTCGACGCTCTCGGCCGTGCCGGTCGGCCGGAACGCTACCTCGAGCCGCCGATCGGATGCGGACCCTCCGGGCGCTACGCCACGACCGGGCACGCGAGTTGGCACCGGCCGGTGTGACGATTAACATACCCCCCGGTCATCACTGTGTTATTCCAGGTCACGGCTGTTTTTGGAGGGACGGGACGCGTATGGGAGAAGCTGGCGAGAATATTTCCCTACGTGTCGGTAACACCTACAGGCGAGATCGCGACACAATCTGTGACGATTCAGACGAGACCGGAGGAGTCTGCATGACTGTCCAGCTTGATTCGCCTGGCATCGCGTCCGTCGGCGAAGCTTCGTCGGCCGCGGCAGAGCTCGGCGAGCTCTTCGAGCAGATCAGGGAGCTCGACGCCCAGTTGCTCGCAGTGATCAAGCGGCGTTCCGAGCTCGTTCAGCGCGTCGGAGCATCGGCGAAGGGCACCGACGCGAGCCGCGAGGCACAGTCCGAGGAAATGGCCGTCCTCGGACGGTTCGACGAACTCGGCGCCGACGGAAGCACGCTCGCCATGACGCTGCTGCGCCTCGGCCGCACCCGCAAAGCCTGAGACCTATCCCGACGGCCCCCGCACCACACGGAGCGGGGGCCGTCGGCGTACCCGAGCCGTCCGCCGATTCGACTCACGCCGGTCGCAGACGTGGCCGCACCCTGCCTGTCGGAAGATCCCGGCAGCAGACAGGAACAGCACGGATCTCGGGTTCTACTGCGAAGCGGGCCGTTGACCGGTCC
>NZ_AJVB01000352.1:0-4047 GCF_000278445.1 Rhodococcus sp. R1101 | reverse complement strand
GCTCGTCGCCGAAGTAGACGTTCACTGCCGACCAGTCGATACCGCCCTGGGCGCGGCGCACATGTTCGAGCATCGCGATACCGGTGCCGCCGCCGGTGAGCACGACATGGGCCTGCACCCGCTCGCGCTGCGCGGCGACGACCGCGTCGACGAAGGCGGACGCCGCCGCGCGCGCGACCTGGTCGGCATCGGCGAAACGCAGGATCTCGGACGGGTTCCGGGCGAGGTCAGGCATATTCCACCTTCGGCAGGGCCGACAACGCGGCTTCGTAGACTTCGTCGGGATCGAGTCGGCGCAGTTCCTCGGCGAGGCATTCGGCCGAGTTCCGGCGCGCCAGGCTGATCAGCGAATCGGGTTTGTGGGTACGTTCGAGGGTTGCCACGCGGCCTTCCTGCGGCCGCTCCAGAGCGATCGTCTGCGAGGCCGTGCGCAATTCCACCCTCAGTTCGCCGATCGTTCGCTCGACGGGACAGTCGAGACGGCTCGCGAGCCAGCCTGCGAGCAGATCGACCGCGGGCTCGGTTCGCAGCCCCGAGACACGGGCCGAGAGCACCGGCTCGTGCGGTGGCTGGTCGAGCGCCGAGACCAGCAGTGCCCGCCAGTAGGTGATCCGTGCCCAGGCCAGATCCGTGTCGCCCGGCCGATAACCGGACAGGCGGGTGGCGAGATCGGCCTGCGGGTCGTCGGAGTTGGTCACGTCGGTGATGCGGCGGACGGCGAGACGTCCCACCGGATCCTCGGCCGGTACCGCAGGGGCCTGGTTGGGCCACCACGCGACGACGGGCGTGTCCGGCAGCAGGAACGGCACCACAACCGATTCCTGGTGCTCACCGAGTTCGCCGTGCAGGGCGAGGATCAACGCCTCGGACGCGCCCGCCTCACCGGCGACCCGGATCTCCGCGTCGAGCCGCGACGGGCCGTCCTGGCGACCGCGACCGACGACGATGACGCGGCAGGGATGTTCCTTCGACGCCTCGGTGGCCGCGGTGATCGCGGCGTCGAGGCCACGGGCGTCGCCGGCGCACACGATGAACGTGAGAACACGTCCCTGCGTGACCATTCCGCTCGATCGTCGCAACTCCACCAGCTTGCGGCTGATGGCGTTGGCGGAGGTGTTACGCAACTGCAGCCTCACGGACGCCTCCATTCCCGGCCCGTACGACGGAGCATCTCGTCGGCCGAATGCGGACCCCACGTACCGGACTCGTAGGGTTCCGGTCGCCCGTTCGCCGCCCAGTGCTCGAGCACCGGATCGAGGATCTTCCAGGACAATTCGACTTCCTCGTCCACCGGGAACAACGACGGGACGCCGAGGAGCACATCCAGGATCAGTCGCTCGTAGGCCTCGGGGGAGGAGACCGTGAACGCCTGGCCGTAGCTGAAGTCCATGTTCACGTCCCGGACTTCCATCTCGGAGCCGGGCACCTTCGACCCGAAGCGCATCGTGATGCCTTCGTCGGGTTGTACGCGGATCACCAGCGCGTTCTGACCGAGCTCCTCGGTCATGGTCTTGTCGAACGGCAGGTGCGGGGCCCGCTTGAAGACCACCGCGATCTCGGTGACGCGGCGGCCGAGGCGCTTGCCGGTGCGCAAGTAGAAGGGCACACCCGCCCAGCGGCGGGTGTCGACCTCGAGGGTGATGGCCGCGTACGTCTCGGTGGTCGAGTCCGCCGCGAAGCCCTTCTCCTCGAGCAGACCGACGACCTTCTCGCCGCCCTGCCACCCGGATGCGTACTGGCCGCGCGCGGTGGTCTCCTCGAACGGCTCGGCCGGCCGGGTCGCCGACAGCACCTTGATCTTCTCCGCGTGCAGCTCCGACGCCGCGAAGCTCACCGGCTCCTCCATCGCGGTGAAGGCGAGCAGCTGAAGCAGGTGATTCTGGATGACGTCGCGGGCTGCTCCGATGCCGTCGTAGTAGCCGGCGCGACCACCGAGGCCGATGTCCTCGGCCATCGTGATCTGCACGTGGTCGACGTAGTGTGCGTTCCACACCGGCTCGAACATCTGGTTCGCGAAACGCAACGCGAGGATGTTCTGAACCGTCTCCTTGCCGAGATAGTGATCGATGCGGAAGACGGATTCCTCGGAGAACACCTCACCGACAACCGAATTGAGTTCGCGTGCGCTCTCGAGGTCGTGCCCGAAGGGCTTCTCGATCACGACGCGGCTCCACGAGCCGTTGCGTTGCGCGGCCAGACCCGAACGCGACAGCTGCCCGCACACCACGGGGAAGGCGTCCGGGGGGACCGACAGGTAGAACGCGTGGTTGCCGCCCGTACCGCGTTCGCGGTCGAGCTTCTCGAGGGTCGTCGCGAGTTCCGCGAATGCCGCGTCGTCGTCGAAGGTGCCCTGCACGAAGCGGATCCCTTCCGCGAGGCGCTGCCAGACCTCCTCGCGGAAGGGGGTACGCGAATGTTCACGTACTGCGTCGTGGACCACCTGACCGAAATCCTCGTCGGCCCAATCCCTCCGGGCGAAACCGACGAGCGCGAATCCGGGCGGCAGGAGACCGCGGTTGGCGAGATCGTAGACGGCGGGCATCAACTTGCGCCGGGCGAGATCGCCGGTCACACCGAAGATCACCAGCGCGCACGGGCCGGCGATACGGGGCAGTCTGCGATCTCTGTTGTCCCGGAGCGGATTCACCCACTCCGCCGCACCGGATTCGGGCACGTTCAGCCCTCCGCGCCCGGCGCGTGAGCCGCGAGCTGTTCCGCCGTCGCTGCGAGCAGGTCCTTCCACGACACGACGAACTTCTCCACGCCCTCGTCCTCGAGCTTGCGGAAGACGTCGGGGAGATCCACGCCGACCGAGGTCAGCGCGTCGAAGACCTGCTGGGAGGAGGCGATGTTGCGGGTGACGGTGTCGCCCGTGACCTCGCCGTGGTCGGCGACGGCCTCGAGGGTCTTCTCCGGCATCGTGTTGACGGTGTTCGGCGCGACCAGCTCGGTGACGTAGAGCGTGTCGGGGTAGTCGGGGTTCTTCACACCCGTCGACGCCCACAGGGCACGCTGGGGAACGGCACCGGCCTCGGCGAGCTGCTCGAAGCGCGTTCCGCCTTCGAACGCCCGCTGGTAGGCGGCGTACGCGAGTCGCGCGTTGGCCAAGCCGGCCTTGCCGCGCAGCGCCAGCGCCTGATCGGTGCCGATCTCCTCGAGGCGCGGGTCGATCTCGGTGTCGACACGCGAGACGAAGAACGACGCCACCGAGCGGATCGCCGACAGGTCGTGCCCGGCGGCCTTCGCCGCGGTGAGACCGTCGAGGTAGGCCTCGATGACCCGCTCGTAGCGCTCGACCGAGAAGATCAGGGTGACGTTGACGCTGACACCCTCACCGATCACCCGGGCGATGGCCGGCAGGCCCGCCACCGTCGCGGGGATCTTGATGAACAGGTTCGGGCGGTCGACGATGCGCCACAGGTCGAGGGCCTGCTGGACGGTGTCGTCCGTCTTGTGCGCCAGACGCGGGTCGACCTCGATCGACACCCGTCCGTCGAGACCGCCGGTCGCCTCGAACACCGGTGCGAGGACGTCGCAGGCCGAACGGACGTCGTCGGTGGTGACGGTGCGGATCGCCTCGGTGGCGTCGGCGCCGGCTCCGGCGAGGTCGCGGATCTGCGCGTCGTAGGCGTGGCCCTTCGACAGGGCGGCCTGGAAGATCGACGGATTGGTCGTCACACCGACGACGCTGCGGGTGGCGACGAGCTCGGCGAGCTTGCCGGAGTCGATGAGGTCGCGGGACAGGTCGTCCAGCCACACCGACACACCCTGGGCGGACAGTTCGGCCAGCGCAGCGTTCTGCGTGGAGGTCTGCTGGGTCATCGGATCATCCCTTCACTCGGGTCAGCGAGCGGCGCGCAGCGTCGACGACGGCCTCGGCGGTGATGCCGAACTCGCGGTACAGGGTCTTGTAGTCGGCGGAGGCGCCGTAGTGCTCGAGCGAGACCGGCTCACCGGCGTCGCCGATCAGGCGGTACCACGGCATGGCGAGCCCGGCCTCGACGGACACGCGGGCGCGCACCGACGGGGGCAGGGACCCTCGGTCGG
>NZ_AJVB01000351.1:0-4074 GCF_000278445.1 Rhodococcus sp. R1101 | reverse complement strand
CACTCGTGTGCGCGGCACTGCTCGAACCCGGGGCCGGCGACCGAGCGTCCGTCGGCAGTCTGCTCGAGCAGGTGCGCGCCGACGCGCGGGAGAACGGCATCGTGTTCGGCGACCCGGTGTCCGAGGAGCGGAACTTCGCTGCCGTCCTGCGCATCCTCGAGGAATGGGGAGTGATCACCGAGTCCGATCGGGCCGACGAGGAGAACGACGACGTTCCCCATCTCCGGATCCATCGCGACCTGCTCCCCCACCTGCTCGACGTTCCTCTGCACGAGATGCCCGGCCCTGCGGCCGCACTCACACGCCACGAGCACGAGCCCGCGGGCCGGCGCCTGTACCGGCGGCTCGTCGAGGATCCGTTCGTCGCGCGCGACGAATTGGACGACGAGTCGGCGGCGATACTCACCCGCGACCGCCACGAACTCGCCCGGATGCTGGAGGAGGATTTCGGTCTCGTCCTCGAGGTGCGTGCCGAAGGTGCGATCGCATACGACCCGGCCGGCGTACTCACCGACGACGCCTTCCCGGGATCGGGGACCCTGCGGCATGCCTGCCTGTTGCTCGTGTCCGAACTCGTCGGACGGTTCGGGGAGCGGGCGGCGGCCACACTGCACGTCGACGCGCAGACCCTCGACTCGACCCTCGGCGAGCTCGCCGCCTCGCATTCCCGCACGTGGAAGAGCACCTATGTCCGCGACCTCGCACTCCTGCGCCGCGACGTCGTCGCCCTGCTCACCCGTCTCGGGTTGGCGCGCCCGCACGAGGACGGACTCGAACTGACCGCACCCTCCGCCCGTTACCGCCCCGTCCCCGCCGAAAGCCACTGTCGATGACCCACTTGCCCGACTCGTCCGCCGGCGACGGGAACCCTCCACCCCGCTTCCCGGATCGCTGGCGTCTCCACCGCGCCG
Source organism: Rhodococcus sp. R1101 (assembly GCF_000278445.1). NCBI lineage: Bacteria > Bacillati > Actinomycetota > Actinomycetes > Mycobacteriales > Nocardiaceae > Rhodococcus > Rhodococcus sp. R1101. The sequence goes on along the minus strand of NZ_AJVB01000351.1, from coordinate 3,163 downwards.
GGATCGTGAACGTCTGGCACTACCTGGACGTCGAGTTCGTCCTGTCCGGGGGACGGATGATCCTGCGCGGCACCAACGGATCCGGCAAGTCCCGCGCCCTCGAGATGTTGTTGCCGTTCCTGCTCGACGGCGATCGCAGACGCATGGACGCGACGGGTGCCGCGAAGGTCGATCTGGACGAACTCATGCGCACCGGGGCCCCGGATACGACGGATCGTGTCGGATATCTGTGGCTCGAACTGGCGCGTCCCAGTGGACATCTCACCATCGGCGCTCAGATCCGCCATCGCTCCGACGCACGTCGCAGCGAGGCGTACTTCTTCACGACGCCCCTGCGGGTCGGCACCGGCCTGCGTCTCGTCGACGACGTTCGCGCTCCCCTCTCGCGCGAGCGGCTCACCGAACTCGTCGGCGCCGACAAACTCACCCGCGACCCGGAACGGCATCGCGAGACGGTCCGCAGACTGGTGTTCGGGCTGCACGGTGAGAGCGGACGCGACCGCTACGACGGTCTGCTCCAACTTCTGCACACCCTGCGCTCACCCGACGTCGGCAACCGGATCGACGAGGGTCACCTTCCACAGATCCTGTCGGACGCGCTGCCACCGCTGACGGAGAACATGCTCACCGAGGCCGGAGGTCGCCTCGACCTGCTCGGCGAGACTCGTCAGGAACAGATCCGCCTCGAGACGGCAAACGCGCACGTGCTGCGCTTCCACGAGGTGTACCTACGGTATGCGGCGGATCTGCTTCGCGCCGACGCCGACGCCGCTGTCGAGGCCGCGCGGCGGGTCGTCGAGACCCGACGCGCACTCGCCGCCGCGGAGGCCGAGGCGACCGACCTCGATGCCCAGGTCGCTGCCGCGGACACCCGTCTCCGGGAACGCCGCGATCAGGTGGCCGAACTCGACCGCGCGATCCGCGGACTCGAAACCCACGCGATGTTCCGAGCGGCGGACGATCTCGCGCAGCGGCAGCTCGCCGTCGATGCGCTCCACCGCGCGGCCGAACACTCGGCGGCCGCGGCCGAGCGCAGTCGCCTGCGGGAACGCCGCGACGCAGACCGTGCGGCCGGGGTCCTCGACGAACTGACATGCGCGGTCACGCGCGCCGCGCGGCGTCTCGCGACGGCGGGTCGCGACCTGCCGGCGGTGGGCCTTCCGCACGACACCGTGCCGGCTACGCTGCACTTCTCCGTCGACCACCCACCAGCCGTGCTCGAACCCGTCCGGATGGGTGTCCACGATACCCCCGAGCAGGTGGTGAGGCCGGTCGTGGCGACGGTGTCCCTCGACCCCGGAGAGGTGGGCGACGCCCGGGATGCCGTCCTGCGCGCCGCCGAGGCGACCCGTCGCAGGCGGGACCAGGCCGACCGGCGACTGCTCGAGGCGCGTCGTCTCGACGCCGCCGCGCACGCGGTCCGGGAGGCCGAGGCGTCCGCCGACCGCGCGGCGCGCGACGCCGAACACCGTGCGGTCGAAGCCGCCGAGACGGATGCCGGTGTCGGCGCGGTCGCCGCCGGTCTGCAGCACCGGTGGCGCGAGTGGATCACCGCCGACCGCACGACGGCGTTGCTGCCGGAACTCGACCGGGACCGGGTCGTTCTGATGCGCCGACTGTCCACGCAGCTCGACGTGCTGATCGACACGGCGCCGGCCGACACCGGCTCCGACGGTGCCGACCTCGATTCGGCACTCGCGGAGCTGGATTCGCTACCGGCAGCCGCCGCGCGCTCCGCGCTGAGCTACCTCCACAACGCCCCGGACGAGCGGGAGAGTCGAGAACGCGACGCACGGATCGCACGCGAGCACCTCGTCCGGGAGCAGGCGGCGCTCGAAACAGGAGGCGAGGGACCCGAGCAGGCGCCCTGGCACGTGCGCACCGACGGTGCCCCACTGTGGCAGGCAGTGGAATTCGTCGACACCCTCGGGGACGACGACCGCGCCGGAATCGAAGCCGCGTTGCTCGCCGCGGGTTTCCTCACCGCCACGGTCGACGGGGAGGGTCGATTACGTGCACTCGGCGGCCAGGTCCTCGTCTCGCCGCGCGGCGAACCACCGACGCAGCCCTTGTCGACGATCCTGCGTCCCGACCTCGACGCCGGCGTACCGCTGCCGGCGATCGACGCCGTACTGAACACGATCGGTTTCGAGGACGCCACCGCTGTGGCCTCGGTCTCGCGGGACGGCCGCTGGCACAACGGTGTTCTGCGTGGACGGCACACCGCCGAGACCCCGCGCTTCATCGGCAGGCCGGCCCGCGAGGCTGCCACCGCGGCCCGCCGCGTGCGCCTCGACGAGATCCGTGCCGAACTCATCCGGATCGACCTCGCGACGGAACAGCTGCGCGTCGACTTCCCCGACGCCGCGCACCGGCGGGCGGAGATCGACGCGCACCTGTCGACCGCACCGACCTCGCACGCGCTGCGAGCCGCGCTCGAACGACGTCGGCACGCGTACGGGCGCGTGCGTTCCGCGGCGGACACGGCGGTGGAGCTGCGCGATCAGGCGACGGGGTTGCGGGCCCGATGGAGCGCCGACCTCGACGCCCATCGCACCGCATGCGCGCATTTCGGCGTGCCCGGTGAGGTTCCGGAACTCGAGGCGCTGGTCGCCGGATGTGCCTCCGCCGAAGCGCTGTGCGCCGAACTGGCCCGCGCTCTCGATGACGTCCTCGCCGCACACACCCGCTTCACGGATGTCGCCGAGCGGTGCGCGCAGGCCACGGCCGAGCGGATCGAGGCGGAGGAGATCGCCGAATCGTGCCGCTACGAATGGCACGCGAAGGCCGCGGTGGTCGCAGCCCAGACCGCGGCCGTGGACGTCGACGCACACGACCTGGCACGGGAACTGCGTAACTCGGAGACCGAACGGGCACGTGCCGACGAGCAGTTCCGGCGCACGGTCGCTCATCGCGAGCACCTCGGCCGTGCCGTCGCGGAGGTGCTGCAACGATGCGCGGCAGCGCGCGAGCGGCTCGACCGTGACCGTCGCGAACTCGCCGCGGCCGCCGAACTGCTCGCCGCGCACCTGCAGCTGCCCGAGCTGCGCGCCGCGCTCGAGGAAGATCCCGATCCGGCCGCTACGTCCTCGCGGACGCTGCTCCCTCCCGTCCACCTCGAGGATCCGGATCATGTGCTCTCGGTGGCCGGGCACCTCTCGGC
>NZ_AJVB01000350.1:0-4076 GCF_000278445.1 Rhodococcus sp. R1101 | reverse complement strand
GGCAACGTCGTCGTCGAGCGTGGTTCCGACCTCGGCGACCCGGCGATCGAGGCGCTGCTCGAGGCCGGCATCCAGAAGGTCAAGGTCCGCTCGGTCCTGACCTGCGACACCGGCACCGGCGTGTGCGCGACCTGCTACGGCCGTTCGATGGCGACGGGCAAGCTCGTCGACATCGGCGAGGCCGTCGGTATCGTCGCAGCCCAGTCGATCGGTGAGCCCGGTACGCAGCTGACGATGCGTACCTTCCACCAGGGTGGCGTCGGTGAGGACATCACCGGTGGTCTGCCGCGTGTCCAGGAGCTGTTCGAGGCCCGCGTCCCGAAGGGCAAGGCCCCGATCGCCGACGTCTCCGGCCGTATCCGTCTCGAGGACGACGATCGCTTCTACAAGATCACGATCGTCCCCGACGACGGTGGCGAGGAGGTCGTGTACGACAAGCTGTCCAAGCGTCAGCGTCTGCACGTCATCCGCAAGGCCGACGGCACCGAGGGCGTTCTCTCGGACGGCGACCACGTGGAGGTCGGTCAGCAGCTGCTCGAGGGCTCTGCCGATCCGCACGAGGTGCTGCGCGTGATGGGCCCGCGTCAGGTTCAGGTCCACCTGGTCCACGAGGTCCAGGAGGTCTACCGGAGCCAGGGCGTGTCGATCCACGACAAGCACATCGAGGTCATCGTGCGCCAGATGCTGCGTCGCGTGACGATCATCGATTCGGGCTCGACGGAGTTCCTGCCCGGTTCGCTCGTCGAGCGCAGCGAGTTCGAGGCTGCGAACCGTCGTGTGGTCCAGGAGGGTGGCGAGCCGGCTGCCGGCCGTCCGGTCCTCATGGGCATCACGAAGGCCTCGCTGGCCACCGACTCGTGGCTGTCGGCGGCGTCCTTCCAGGAGACCACTCGAGTGCTGACCGATGCGGCGATCAACTGCCGCTCGGACAAGCTGATCGGTCTCAAGGAGAACGTGATCATCGGCAAGCTGATCCCCGCCGGTACCGGTATCAACAAGTACCGGAACATCGAGGTCCAGCCGACCGAGGAGGCCCGCGCGGCCGCGTACGCCATCCCGGCGTACGACGACCAGTACTACTCGCCGGACGGCTTCGGCCAGAACACCGGTGCTGCAGTGCCGCTGGACGATTACGGTTACTCCAACGACTACCGGTAGTTCGCTGCCGTAGTAGACGACGAAGGTCCCGCCCTCTTCTCTTCGGGGGCGGGACCTTCGTCGTTTCTTCTCGGCGCGTGCATCGCGCGGTGTTCCCGCGGGCCGTCGGCCCGGATACGGGAAACGGTGAGGACGTGCCTGTACGGCGTGCCGACGGCGTCGGCCGGACCGCGTCAGCGCGGAATGTGGAAGTCCACGAGTTCGGCCGTGCCACGCGACAATTCGGCCCACGACCCGCTGACGGTGAGTACCGCGATCGCGGAGGTGGGGAACTTCTCGGTGACCTGATGGGCGGCGTCGGTGCCGTGATCGGTGATCAGCCCGAGGACGGTGGCGGACAGCGTCGGCTCGTGCCCGACGACCAGCAGGGTGTGCACGTCGTCGGCCGTTCGCCGGATCTCGGTGACCAGGGTCTTCGGATCGGCGTGATACAGGCTGTCGCGGAACTCCACGGGAGCCTCCACCGCTGCCTCGGTGAGTGTCTTGCGCGTACGGGTCGCGGTGGAGCACAGCACGGCGTCGACCTCGGGCAGGTTCGCCCGGATCCAGCGACCGGCGAGTCCGGCCTCGCGGCGTCCGCGGGGGGAGAGGGGACGCTCGTGATCGTCCACATCGTCCGGGTACGCGGACTTGCCGTGGCGCAGCAAGATCAGGGTACGGGTCATGGAGTCCACCGTAGAGCGTCCGGATTCCGGCCGATCCACGCGACCGCGCGAGTGTGATCCGCGACCGTGAACCACACCGTCAGCCCGTCCTCCCGCAGGGTCGTCCGCAGGGTGAGGGTCTCGCCGGCGGCCACGGGACGCAGATGCTCGATGACCGCACGGTACGGTGCCTCCGGGATCTCGGGCCGCAGGGTCAGGACCTCCTCGACGCCGTGCCAGTAGACGGCGTTGTTGACGTGCCCGAACGGGTCGAGATCGGTGGCGCGCAGCGGAAAGTCGCGTTCGTCGTCCACCGCGTCGGGTGCGCGGTCGGGCAGCCATGCCTTCCACTTCAGGCGCGTGTCCTGCGCGTAGCGGGACATGTGCTCGAACAGGCTGTCGCTGATCCGGGTGGGTGCGCCGGTGGTGGGGCCGATGTCGATCCAGAACGCCGCGGTCTCGATCAGCGGACCGCCGGGCATGTCGCCGGGATCGTCGAGTCGGACCCGCACGTTCGCCCACCGCGTCGACAGCGCGTCGCACCAGCGGCGCAACCGGAGTGTCCGGCCGTATTCGGCGGGGCGGTGCACGTCGACGACCGTGCGCCGGACGATCCACAGCGGGTCGGTGGCGGCTGCCCCCACTGCGGCGAGATTGTCGGTACCGATGTCCTGGAGATAACGGGCGATGCCGTCGAGCCGGAGTCGTTTGCCGGTGTCGACGTCGCCGGTACGGACGGTGCGCTCGGTGGAATAGGGATCCGCGCCGTCCGGTAACGGCGTCAGCGGCAGGGTCCGAGGCAGATCGGTCGTCGGTGTCGACGTGGCCATGTGGTCCCCCCGGGTCGGATGTCCGATCGTGCGATTCTTGCAGTTTCGCCGGGCGGTCGCAGGTTCTCTTGCGAACGTGCGGTGACTCCCGCTACAGTCGTGTTAACTGTTACGCATCGTTACATGAACTTCGCGGACGCTCCGCCCGGCTGGCGAGGACCCCCATGGCCTACGTGATCACCCAGACCTGCTGCAACGACGCGAGCTGCGTCGCGGTCTGTCCCGTGAACTGCATCCATCCCTCACCGGACGAGCCCGAGTTCGCCACCGCCGAGATGCTGCACATCGACCCGCAGACCTGCATCGACTGCGGTGCGTGCGCCGACGCGTGCCCGGTCGAGGCGATCCTGCCCGACGACAAGCTCCGTCCCTCGCAGGCGCGGTTCGCCGAGATCAACGCGGCCTGGTACGAGAACCATCCGATGCCGGAGGGCTGGCAACCGCTCGTGCCCACCCCGGCGCCTCCGCGCGATCGCGGCACCTTGCGGGTCGCTATCGTCGGCGCCGGTCCCGCAGCCTGCTACGCCGCCCAGGAACTCCTCGAGCGGTCCGACGTCGAGGTCGAGATGTTCGACCGGCTCCCCACCCCCTTCGGGCTCGTGCGCGCCGGCGTCGCTCCCGATCATCCGGGGACCAAGGCCGTCACCGAATCGTTCGAACGGTCGTTCCGGCGCGAGGAGTTCGCCCTCCACCTCGCCACCGAGATCGGTCGCGACATCACCCACGCGGAGCTGCTCGACCACCATCACGCGGTGATCTATGCGACCGGTGCGTCGTCCGACCGCCGACTCGGGATCGCGGGCGAGGATCTGCCCGGCAGCCACGCCGCCACCGAGTTCGTCGCCTGGTACAACGGGCACCCCGACCACGCCGGCCACGCCTTCGACCTTTCCGGCGAACGAGCCGTGATCATCGGGAACGGTAACGTGGCCCTCGACGTCGCGCGGATCCTCACGATGGACGTCGACGAACTCGCGCGCACCGACATCGCCGATCACGCGCTGAAGGCCCTGCGGAAGAGCAACATCCGTGAGGTGGTGCTGCTCGGGCGGCGCGGACCGGCGCAGGCCGCGTACAGCAATCCGGAGTTCCTCGCCCTCGGCGATGTCACGGGCGTCGACGTCGTCGTCGACGAGGAGGACCTCGAACTCGATGCGGTGAGTGCCGGGGCCGTGGAGGAGGATCCGGCGACCGCGCTGCGTGTGCGACTCGCCCGCGAGTACGCCGGACGCCCCGTCCGCCCGGGCCACCGCCGCATCGTCTTCCGGTATCTCGCTGCGCCGAGCGAACTGCTCGGCGACGACCACGTGACCGGCGTGCGGGTCGAACGCACCGAACTCGTCGACCACGGTGGGCGCCTCGCGGCCCACCCCACCGGCCGGTTCGAGGACCTGCCCGCCACGCTCGTGCTCCGATCGATCGGCTATCGCGGTGTCCCCGTGCC
>NZ_AJVB01000349.1:0-4087 GCF_000278445.1 Rhodococcus sp. R1101 | reverse complement strand
GTCGATGAACAGGAGCACGTCCTGTCCCTGGACGTCGCGGAAGTACTCCGCCATCGTCAGGGCCGACAGAGCGACGCGCATACGCGTTCCCGGCGGCTCGTCCATCTGACCGAAGACAAGGGCGGTGTCCTGGAGGACGCCCATCTCTTCCATCTCGAGGTGGAGGTCGGTGCCCTCACGGGTGCGCTCACCGACGCCGGCGAACACCGACGTGCCGGAGAACTCACGCGCGATACGGGTGATCATCTCCTGGATCAGAACGGTCTTGCCGACACCGGCGCCACCGAACAGGCCGATCTTGCCGCCCTTGACGTACGGGGTCAGCAGGTCGATGACCTTGATGCCGGTCTCGAGGATCTCGGTCTTGCCCTCGAGCTGGTCGAAGGCCGGGGGCTTGCGGTGGATGCCCCACTGCTCGCCGTCGCGGCCGGTGCCCGGCGCGTCGAGGCAGTCGCCCAGCGCGTTGAACACGTGGCCCTTGACGACATCGCCGACGGGAACCGAGATCGGCTTGCCCGTGTCGGACACCGGGGCACCGCGGACAAGTCCGTCGGTCGGCTGCATGGAGATCGTGCGGACCAGGTTGTCACCCAGGTGCTGCGCGACCTCGAGGGTCAGGGTCTTCGCCACGGACGGCAGAGTGACCTCTGCGTGCAGGGCGTTGAACAGCTCGGGCACGGCGCCACGCGGGAACTCCACGTCGACGACGGCGCCGATGACGCGGACGACGCGCCCGGCAAGGGCCGACGCCGCACCGGCGTTGTTGTCGGTTACTGCTGCGGTCATTGTGGTTCAGTCACTTCCTGCACTCGAGGCGAGCGCACCGGCACCGCCGACGATCTCGCTGATTTCCTGGGTGATCTGGGCCTGGCGGGCCTGGTTCGCCTGACGGCTGAGGGTGTTCACCAGTTCCGTGGCATTGTCCGTCGCGGCCTTCATGGCGGTACGACGGGCCGCCGACTCGGAGGCCGCCGCGTCCAGCAGCGACGCGTAGATACGCGTGCTGATGTACTTCGGCAGGAGAGCCTCGAGCAGGACTCCGGCCTCGGGCTCGAAGTTGTACACCGCCTGAGGTCCCTCGGTGCCCGTGCCACGGTGCCCGTCGGTAAGCATGTCCTCGCCGAGGTCGATCTCGTCCTCGGTGATGCTCACCTCGAGCGGAGCCATCCTGCGGACCTGGGGGGTCTGCGTCAGCATCGACACGAAGCGGGTGTAGACGATGTGCAGTTCGTCGACGCCCTCGACGGTGCCTTCGCCGTTCGGGGCGGGCACCTCGGTGCCCGAACCCGCCATGAACAGCTCGACCAGGTGGCGGCTCGCCTTCGCGGCGTCCGTGTAACGAGGATCCTGCGAGAAGCCCGTCCAGGCAGCGACCACTTCACGCTCACGGAACGTGTAGTAACCGAGGCCCTTGCCGCCCATCACGTACAGCACAGGCTCCTTGCCCTCGCTGAGGAGCAGCTGACGCAGCTCCTCGGCTTCCTTGAGGACGTTGGAGTTGTAACCGCCGGCCATACCGCGGTCACTGGTCACGACCAGCACTGCGGCACGCTTGGGGTTCTCACGCTCGTTGAGCAGGGGGTGATCCAACGAGGCCGACGCACTCGCCAGCTCGGAGAGCACCTTGGTGATCTCCTCGGCGTACGGCTTGGACGCTGCCACTCGGGCCTGGGCCTTCGTGATACGCGACGTCGCGATCAGTTCCTGCGCCTTGGTGATCTTCTTGGTCGAGTTGACCGACTTGATCCGCGAGCGCAGTTCGCGCAAGTTCGCCATTCGTCGATCACACTCCCTTCACTGGACGCTGGGTCATGGACTCCCCGCTCACTTGCGAACGGTGGTGCGCTTGACGGAGACCTGCTCCTGCTCGACCTCGTCGGCACCGAGAGCCTCGGCCTCCGCCTCGTTCACGACACGGCTGCCGTCGGAGGCGATGAAGCCCTCCTTGAACTTGGCGGTCGCGGCGTGGAGAGCCTCGATCGACTCGTCGGACAGGGCCTTGCCACCGGCGATCTGCTCGTAGACGCCTGCGGCGTTGCGGTGCAGATCCTCGAGGAGCTCGGCCTCGAAGCGACGCACGTCTCCGACCGGAACCGAGTCGAAGACACCTTCGCCGGCGAGGTAGATCGACACGATCTGGTCCTCGACCGCGATGGGAGCGTACTGGTCCTGCTTGAGCAGCTCGACGAGACGCTGACCGCGCTCGAGCTGAGCCTTCGACGCGGCGTCGAGGTCGGAGGCGAAAGCGGCGAAGCCTTCGAGCTCACGGAACTGGGCGAGCTCCAGACGCAGCGAGCCCGACACCTTCTTCATGCCCTTGGTCTGGGCGGCGCCACCGACTCGGGAAACCGAGATACCCACGTTGATGGCGGGGCGGACACCCTTGTTGAACAGGTCGGACTCGAGGAAGACCTGGCCGTCGGTGATGGAGATGACGTTGGTCGGGATGTACGCCGACACGTCGTTCGCCTTGGTCTCGATGATCGGAAGGGCCGTCAGCGAACCGCCACCGAGCTCGTCGGAGAGCTTGGCGGAGCGCTCCAGCAGACGCGAGTGCAGGTAGAAGACGTCGCCGGGGTATGCCTCGCGGCCCGGCGGACGACGCAGCAGCAGGGAGATGGCGCGGTACGCCTCGGCCTGCTTGGTGAGGTCGTCGAACACGATGAGGACGTGCTTGCCCTGGTACATCCAGTGCTGGCCGAGGGCCGAACCGGTGTAGGGGGCGAGCCACTTGAAGCCGGCGGAGTCGGAGGCGGGAGCCGCGACGATGGTGGTGTACTCCATCGCGCCGTTCTCCTCGAGTGCCTGCTTGACACCCGCGATGGTCGAGCCCTTCTGGCCGATCGCGACGTAGATGCAGCGGACCTGCTGCTTCGGGTCGCCGGTCTCCCAGTTCGCCTTCTGGTTCAGGATCGCGTCGATGCAGACCGCGGTCTTGCCGGTCTTGCGGTCGCCGATCACGAGCTGACGCTGGCCACGGCCGATCGGGGTCATCGCGTCGATGGCCTTGATGCCGGTCTGCAGCGGCTCCTCGACCGGCTGGCGCTCCAGCACGGTCGCGGCCTGCAGCTCGAGGGCGCGGGTCTCACCGGCTTCGATGTCGCCGAGACCGTCGATCGGCTGACCGAGCGGGTTCACGACGCGGCCCAGGAAGTTGTCGCTCACCGGCACCGACAGAACGTCGCCGGTCCGCTTGACTTCCTGGCCCTCCTCGATGGTCTGGAAGTCGCCCAGGATAACGGCACCGATCTCGGTGGCCTCGAGGTTGAGGGCCACGCCGAGGACGCCACCGGGGAACTCCAGCAGCTCGTTGGCCATCGCCGACGGCAGACCGCTGATGTGCGCGATGCCGTCACTGGTGTCGACGACCACGCCGACCTCCTCGCGGGAGGCCTCCGGGGAGTAGCTCGCGGTGTAATTGTCAATCGCGCTACGGATCTCGTCGGAGGAGATCGTCAGCTCCGCCATGTTCTTCCTGCTCTCGGTATCTGGTCTTCGAAAAGATCTATGTGTGTGTTCGGTAGTGGACTACGTGAGGCTCTTGCGCACTGCAGCGAGTCGACCCGCGGCACTACCGTCGATGACCTCGTCGCCCACCCGGACGACCAATCCACTGAGAAGCTCGGGATCGACCTCGACGTGCACCGTCACAGGCTTCCCGTAGATGCGGGTCAGGGTCGCGGAGAGCCGCTCCTCCTGCCGTGCATCGAGCGGTGCCGCGCTGCGGACATGCGCAACGGCACGGTCCCGCTGGGCTGCTGCGAGTGCCGACAACTCGTCGAACGTGTCGGCCGGAGACTCGCTCAGCCGACCGACCGCATGGACGGCCAGCGCTTCGGTGACCGCGGTCACCTTTCCGTAGAGCAGGCGCGTCAGCAGATCGCGCTTGGCCGAAGCCGGCGTGCCGCGATCGGAGAGCGTCTGCTCGAGGTCGGGGTTGCCGGCCACGATGCGACCGAGGCGGAACAGTTCGTCCTCGACGGTGTCGAGCTGGTCCTGGTCCGCTGCAGCCTTCAGCAGCGCCTCCCGACCGAGCTGGACGAGAGAGTTCGTCAGATCGGACTGGGCCGACCAGTCCTGCCCCGCT
>NZ_AJVB01000348.1:0-4090 GCF_000278445.1 Rhodococcus sp. R1101 | reverse complement strand
GACGCCGCGCCGAAGTCGAGCACGCGCAGCAGTTCGGGCACGTCCACGTGTTTGGGAGTGAGACCGCCGCGTAACACGTTGTCGGAATTCGCCATGATCTCGACGCCCATGCCGTGCAGATAGGCATGCAGATTCCCCGCATCGAGATAGAGTCCCTCCCCCGGCTGCAGGGTGATGCGGTTGAGCAGCAGGGAGGCCAGCACCCCGGCGTCGCCCGGGTAGAAATCCGCCAGCTGCAGAGCCGTACGCACCTCCGGAACGAAGTCGCGTTCACCGTCCCGGCCGGTGGCGAGATAGGTCACGCAGCCGTCGAGCACGCGCGGCAGCAGCGCCGCGAGAGCGGGCGGAGGCAACGTGATCCAAGTGGTGAACAGCGCCCGCAGGCCACTCGAATCGGGTTGTCCCGCGAGCAGTCCCACATAAGGGTCGAGCTCCGGGACCGCCAGCGCCTCGAACAGCTCCACCGTCCGCTTCGGATCGCGGAAACCGGCGAGCGCCTCGAATCGCGTCAGCGCCACCACCAGTTCGGGCTTGTGGTTCGCGTCCTTGTAGTTGCGAACGGGCGAGTCGATCGGGATTCCCAGCGCTTCCTCGCGAGCGAACCCCTCGGCCGCCTGGCGGGCACTGGGATGCGCCTGCAACGACAAGGGCTCCTCCGCTGCCAGGAGCTTGAGGAGGAAGGGCAGCCGGGGACCGAACGCCCCCACAGCGCGGTCGCCGAGATGTCGCCGAGGCTCGGCCGACAGCAGATCGAGCAGCGAGTGCTCGTCGCCGTCCGAATCCACCAGCCTGGCGGGATCTGCCGGATGCGCACCGAGCCACAACTCGGCCTCGGGGTGATGGGACGGCACAGTGCGGCCGCGCAAGGTGGCGATCGCGGTTCGCGATCCCCAGGCGTACGAGCGCACCGCACCTTCGAGTCGGTGCACTATCTCCCCCCTGCCAATCCGAGATATGCAGCCGCCATCTCTGTGCGGACGGTCAACACTGCCACCTGTTCCAGCACGGTCGGCACCGTGCTCGACTCGAATTCTCCGACCACGGACATCACTTCCACATCCGGTAGTGCCGCCGTCCTCCGCTGCGCCGCCGACCGGTCGGGGTCCGTGCTGAGCACGAACACCCGCGCCGGTGCGATCGGCGCCGGTCCGTCCAGTTCCTCGTCGTGGAAGAACGGGTCGTAGTTCTCACCACTCGCGGTGACGACGGCCATGAGCCGATCGCGCGCGACCAGAACGTCGCCGAGCGCCGCGGCACCCGAGACCACACCCGCCTCCTGCAGCAAGGATTCCGACGCGTGCCGGGCGAGGACCGTCGTCGCCGCGGAATCACCCGCGAACACCACTCGGCGCGACTGCATGCGCACCGCGAGCGACTTCGCAGGATTGTGGAAGACCTCGTTCTCCGGATGATTGCGCGCCGCTTCCTCGTCGGCCGTGTCGGCGACGTCGGCGAGCGGTGGCACACCGGCGATCCGCACGGCGCGCTGCAGCACACCGAGCACCGCGCAGAACACCGCGACGTGCCGGGCGAGCACGTACCGCGTCCGGACGCGGATCCGGGGCGGCAACGACATCGCGCGACCGGCCGCGACCGCCCGCACCGGACCCTCGTCCGGGGCGTCGACGACGACCTCCGCGCTGCGCCGCAGTCCGGCGTCGATGCTGCGGGCCACTTCCGGATCGCCGGCATCGTTCCCCGAGACCACCACGACGTCGAGCGCACCCACCCAGGGCGGGGTGGCCGGTGCGGCGACCAGCGGTATACCGGCCTGGTCCCCGAACAACGCGACGACCAGTTCGGCGGCCGATCGGGCGCGGGCATCGGTGCCGACGAAGACGACACTGCGAGGATGCATGTCGGTGAGCCGGCCGAGCACACCTTCGTCGACCGCCGCGGCGACCGCACGGATCTGGGCGCCGCCGAGGGCCGCGCTCCTGAGGATGCCGTCGACATCGGCGGCGAGCAGGCTGCCCGCATCGTCGAAGTCGAACAGCGGTGAGGGTGCCGTCACGACCGCATCACCTTCCTTCCGCCGCCGCGACCTCGGCGAGCCACCTGACCGAGCCCGGCACGCCATGCACCGGCACTTCGATTATTCCTGTTGCCCCTCCGTCTACGCACGAACGACAGAAAGGATCTCCTTCACCAATGCCTCGACCTCACCGTCCGTGCGCGCCTCCACGTTGAGTCGCAGCAGCGGCTCGGTGTTGGACGCGCGCAGGTTGAACCACGCGTTGTCGGGCAGGTCCACGGTGACACCGTCGAGCCGGTCGACCGACACCGCGCGATCCTCGAACGCCGCGACGACGGCCTCGGTGCGCTCGGCCGCGTCGGCGACCGTCGAATTGATCTCTCCCGACGCCGCATACCGGTTGTAGGAGCTCATCAACTCGGAGAGCGGGCCGTCCTGCGAGGCCAGCGCGGCGAGTACATGCAGTGCCGCGAGCATGCCCGAGTCGGCGCCCCAGAAGTCGCGGAAGTAGTAGTGCGCCGAGTGTTCGCCGCCGAAGACGGCGCCGGTCTCGGCCATCTGCTGCTTGATGAACGAATGCCCGACCCGGGTGCGGACGGGCTTGCCGCCCTGCTCGGTGACGAGTTCGGGCACCACCCGCGACGTGATCAAGTTGTGGATGATCGTGGAGCCGGGTTCCTCGGCGAGTTCGCGGGCTGCGACGAGCGCCGTCACCGCCGACGGCGTGACCGGCTCGCCGCGCTCGTCGACCACGAAGCAGCGGTCGGCGTCGCCGTCGAAGGCCAGGCCCACATCGGCGCCGGACTCGACGACCAGACGCTGGAGGTCGACGAGGTTGGCGGGGTCGAGGGGGTTGGCCTCGTGATTGGGGAAGGTGCCGTCGAGTTCGAAGTACAGCGGGACGAGGTCGACGGGCAGGGCGCCGAAGACGGCGGGAACTGTATGGCCGCCCATGCCGTTGCCGGCGTCGACCGCCACCTTGAGCGGTCGCATCTGCGCAAGGTCGACCAGACCGCGGACGAACGAGGCGTAGTCGTCGAGGACGTCGCGCTCGGTGATGCTGCCGCGCTCGCCCTCGTAGGCGGGAACACCTTCGACGAGATCGGCCGAGATCTGCGCCAGACCGGTGTCCTGACCGACGGGCTTGGCACCGGCACGGCAGAGCTTGATGCCGTTGTACTTCGCAGGGTTGTGGCTCGCGGTGAACATCGCGCCGGGTGCGTCGAGCAGACCCGACGCGAAGTAGAGCTGGTCGGTGGACGCGAGTCCGATGAGCACCACGTCGAGTCCTCGGGAGGTGACCCCGTCGGCGAAGGCCTGGGACAACGAGGGGGACGAGGCACGCATGTCGTGCCCGATCACCACGCGGTCGGCGCTGCCCTCGCTGCGCAACAGGCGTGCGAACGACGCTCCGACCTCGCGGACGAACTCTTCGTCGATCTGCTCCCCGACGACTCCCCGTACGTCGTACGCCTTGATGACCGCTGACACCGACTCGGCAGCTCTCGCCACTGTATTGACTCCTGAACCTCGACTCGTGCGATGCCGTCCTCCGCGACATCGCACTCGCTCAGCCTAGTGCGAACGGCTCAGGACGTGGGATCGGGAAGCACACGCAGGTGCCCACGTCGGCCGGTGCGCGTGGTCGGCGGCACGACGGCCCGCTGGGGTTCCTCGGCATCGTCTTCGGCCGAGTCGGAGCGGGAACGCTCACCCAGTCCGGCCTCGCGTACGGCCTCGGCGAGGGCGGTCAGATCGTCCTCGTCGGGGGTGCCCGACGAGAACGCTCCCTCGTACCGGACGAGTTCCCATCCCTTGGGGGCCGTGATACGTGAACCGTGCATCTCGCAGAGATCCCACGAGTGCGGTTCCGCGACGGTCGCCAGGGGGCCGACGACGGCGGTGGAGTCCGAGTACACGTAGGTCAGCGTCGCAACAGCAGGGTTCTTGCACCCAGGCCGGCAGCATCGACGCAGTGTTCTCACGACTGGGAGCGTAGCGCGCCGAGCGCTCCAGGACTATTCGGACACACCGAAACGGGCGGCGGATTTTCGTGGTCGTAGTGTCCATGGCATGGTCCGCGCACGACGTTCCCGCCCTGTGTCGTCCCGTTCC
>NZ_AJVB01000347.1:0-4095 GCF_000278445.1 Rhodococcus sp. R1101 | reverse complement strand
GCAGCTGTCGCGGGTGGTCGAGGCGATGCGGGAGCAGACCTGCTGGACCGAGCCGCGCTCGTGGGAGTCGATGGTGCGCGGCTGGCACGTGGTGGGGCTGGCGGTGCGGCCGGAGCATCGGATGCAGGGGCACACCGCGTTTCTGGTCAGTGCCCGGCGGCTGCAGGACGGGGTGGAGACCCCGAAGCCGCAGCGTCGGCCCAGCAAGGGCTGAGCCGACGCCGACCTGCGGGACCCGGCGGGCGCGGGATCACGGGAGAGTACCTTCGAGGGGACCGGTCGACTCACGGTCTCGGGAAGCCCGACAGTGGATCGGGGGTGTGGTGCCATGGTGCGTCCCGCACGCGACACATGTTCGGAACACGACTGTTTCGTGTCCTCCCCCATGCCGGGCGATGTCCCGGTAGCGTGGAATGACCGACAGTGGAGGGAGTCGCTATGAGCTCGTCAGAGAAGCCGGATGCGGTTGCGGCGGCACGAGAGATCGATGAGTTGCGCATGGAGGTGGCGACCTTGCGTCGTCGGCTCGGCGAACCGTCCGATCAGGTACGCGACCTCGAGACCCGGCTCGAATCCCTCACGGTCCGCAACGGCAAACTGCTCGAGACCCTCAAGGATGCGCGTCAGCAGTTGATCACGCTGCGTGAGGAGGTCGACCGGCTGGCCCAGCCGCCGAGCGGCTACGGGGTGTTGCTCGAGACGTTCGACGACCAGACCGTCGACGTGTTCACCTCGGGCCGCAAGATGCGGGTCGCGGTGTCGCCGAATCTCGAACTCGACACCTTCCGGCCCGGTCAGACGGTGCGGTTGAACGAGGCGTTGACCGTTGTGGAGGTCGGTGGTTTCGAACGCGTCGGGGAGATCACCACTCTGCGGGAGGTGCTCGACGACGGTACCCGGGCGCTGGTGGTGGGGCACGCCGACGAGGAACGCATCGTGTGGCTGGCGGCGCCGCTGGCCGCGGCCGCCGCCGACGTCGAGACCGACGCCCTCGTCGACGACGAGAATTCGTTCACGCTGCGCCCCGGTGATTCGCTGCTGGTCGACAGCAAGGCCGGTTACGCCTTCGAACGGATCCCGAAGGCCGAGGTCGAGGATCTCGTGCTCGAGGAGGTCCCGGACGTCGACTACGGCGACATCGGTGGTCTGGGCCGGCAGATCGAGCAGATCCGCGATGCGGTGGAGTTGCCGTTCCTGCACAAGGACCTGTTCCGCGAGTACTCGCTGCGCCCACCGAAGGGTGTGCTGCTGTACGGTCCGCCCGGTTGCGGTAAGACCCTGATCGCGAAGGCCGTCGCGAATTCGCTGGCGAAGAAGATCGCCGAGGCCCGCGGCGACGATTCGAAGGAAGCGAAGTCGTTCTTCCTGAACATCAAGGGCCCGGAACTGTTGAACAAGTTCGTCGGTGAGACCGAGCGGCACATCCGGTTGATCTTCCAGCGGGCCCGGGAGAAGGCGTCCGAGGGCACCCCGGTGATCGTGTTCTTCGACGAGATGGACTCGATCTTCCGTACCCGCGGGTCGGGGGTGTCCTCCGATGTGGAGACCACGGTGGTGCCGCAGCTGCTCGCCGAGATCGACGGTGTCGAAGGGCTCGAGAACGTCATCGTCATCGGCGCGTCGAACCGGGAGGACATGATCGACCCGGCGATCCTGCGGCCCGGCCGCCTCGACGTGAAGATCAAGATCGAACGTCCGGACGCGGAGGCCGCCCAGGACATCTTCTCGAAGTACCTGACCGAGAGCCTGCCGGTGCACGCCGACGATCTCGCCGAGTTCGGTGGCGACCGGGTCGCGTGCGTGCGGACGATGATCGAACGGGTCGTCGAGCGGATGTACGCCGAGTCCGAGGACAACCGTTTCCTCGAGGTGACCTACGCCAACGGCGACAAGGAGGTCCTGTACTTCAAGGACTTCAACTCGGGCGCGATGATCCAGAACATCGTCGACCGGGCGAAGAAGTACGCGATCAAGTCGGTGCTCGAGACCGGGGCGCCCGGTCTGCGGGTGCAGCATCTGCTCGATTCGATCGTCGACGAGTTCGCCGAGAACGAGGACCTGCCCAACACCACGAATCCGGATGACTGGGCCCGGATCTCGGGGAAGAAGGGCGAGCGGATCGTGTACATCCGCACCCTGGTCACCGGCAAGAACGCCAGCGCGAGCCGCGCGATCGACACCGAATCGAACACCGGCCAGTACCTGTAGGACTCGACCGCGGCGGCCGGGCCTTCCCCGATCCGGAAGGCCCGGCCGCCGCGCTCTTCCGGGGGGAGGCCCGGTCATGCCGCTGCCGCACACGATGGCCCGGTTCAACAAGGTGGTCACCAACCGGGTCACCACCCCGTTCGCGCAGTTGCTGCCCGGCACCGCGGTGGTCGAGCATCGCGGTCGCCGCTCGGGCCGGATCTTCCGCACCCCGGTGCTGCTGTTCGGCGTCGGGGACGATCTGCGGATCGCGTTGACCTACGGCGCCGACACCGACTGGGTGCGCAACGTGCGCGCCGCCGGGAGCGCCGTGGTGCACACCCGGGGTGAGGCGGTACCGGTGACCGCGCCGCGGCTCGGCAACGATCCGCAGGCGAGCTGGGCGCCGCTGCCGGTGCGGATGGCGCTGCGGGCGATCGGGGCGCCGGGCTATCTGGACTGCACCCCGCGGCGGGCCCCCTGATCGGGGCGGCGGGGTGGTCCACGACCACGACCGCCCGGATCGCCTAGGCTCGACGGCATGCAGCGGATCATCGGTATCGAGGTCGAGTACGGGATCTCCTCACCCAACGAGCCATCGGCGAACCCGATCCTGACCTCCACGCAGGCGGTGCTGGCCTATGCGGCGGCCGAAGGGGTGCCGCGCGCCCGCCGCACCCGCTGGGACTACGAGGTCGAATCACCGTTGCGCGACGCGCGGGGCTTCGATCTGGGCCGGTTCAACGGCCCGGCCCCGGTCATCGACGCCGACGAGGTCGGCGCCGCGAACATGATCCTCACCAACGGGGCGCGGCTGTACGTCGACCACGCCCACCCGGAGTACTCCGCACCGGAGGTCGCCGACCCGTTGGACGCGGTGATCTGGGACAAGGCCGGTGAGCGGGTGATGGAGGCCGCAGCGCGGCACGCGTCGAGTGTGCCCGGCGCGCCGCGGCTGCAGCTGTACAAGAACAATGTCGACGGCAAGGGCGCCTCCTACGGCACCCACGAGAACTATCTGATGGACCGCGACACCCCGTTCTCCGCGGTGGTGGCGGGCCTGACGCCGTTCTTCGTCTCCCGGCAGGTGATCACCGGCTCGGGGCGGGTGGGGATCGGGCAGTCCGGCGACGAGCCGGGTTTCCAGTTGTCGCAGCGCGCCGACTACATCGAGGTCGAGGTCGGTCTCGAGACCACCCTCAAGCGCGGCATCATCAACACCCGCGACGAGCCGCATGCCGACGCCGACAAGTACCGGCGGCTGCATGTGATCATCGGTGACGCGAACCTGGCGGAGATGTCCACCTACCTCAAGGTCGGCACCACCGCGCTGGTGCTCGACCTGATCGAGGCGGGCATCGACCTGTCGGATCTGCAGCTGGCCCGCCCGGTCACCGCGGTGCATCACATCAGTCACGATCCGTCGCTGCGCAAGACCGTCGCGCTCGCCGACGGCCGGGAGTTGACGGGCCTGGCGTTGCAGCGGATCTACCACGAGCGGGTCGCGAAGTTCCACGACGGCACCGAGGACAAGCGGATCCTCGACATCCTCGACAAGTGGGCGATGGTGCTCGACCTGCTCGAACGCGACCCGATGGAATGCGCGGACCTGCTGGACTGGCCGGCGAAACTGCGGCTGCTCGAGGGTTTCCGCAACCGGGAGGGATTGTCCTGGTCGGCGCCGCGCCTGCACATGGTGGACCTGCAGTATTCGGATGTGCGCCTGGACAAGGGTCTGTACAACCGTCTGGTGGCCCGCGGGTCGATGCAGCGGCTGGTGTCCGAACAGCAGGTGCTCGACGCGGTGCACACCCCGCCGTCGGACACCCGGGCCTATTTCCGCGGCGAGTGTCTGCGCCGCTTCGGGGCCGACATCGCGGCGGCGAGCTGGGATTCGGTGATCTTCGA
>NZ_AJVB01000346.1:0-4105 GCF_000278445.1 Rhodococcus sp. R1101 | reverse complement strand
GGATCCCGGCATTGTTGACGAGGATGTCGAGGTGGCCGACCTGCCCGCGCAGTGTCTCGACTGCAGCGTCGACCGACGCATCGTCGGTCACGTCCAGTTGAACGAAGTGGGCACCGAGCCGGTCGGCGGACGCGCGGCCGTTCTCGGCGTCGCGGGCGCCGATCCAGACGGTCTGGCCGGCCTGGATGAGGCGACGGGCCACTTCGTAGCCGAGACCCCTGTTGCCGCCGGTGATCAATGTGGTTGTCATGTTTCCTCTTTCGTGGCATGTGGTGGTGCCGGTGCCGCGCGTGAAGAAGTGCGTGGAGAATCGGCAACGTTCGTGATGGAACCTTCGACCAGTGCGAGCATCTGGGGGGACGAGGTCCCGCATTCGCGGTGCGCTCGGATGGCGTCGAGCAACTCACGGTTCTGCCGACGTTTGTCGGCGTTGATGGTCTCGGCGTTCACCGTGCACATTCCGTGAGGCAGGACCGGATACGCCCTCGACGATGCGTTCTCGATCGGCAATCCTCCTGGGTTCGATTCGGGCGGTCCATGCCGTGGTGGAACATGATCGGCCGGCCGGCGCCCCAACCCTTGTAGAAGATCTCGACCCGTCATCGGTTGTGAGGAAGGGCATGGTGGACTCCTCGCATTCGGCCCGGGTGCCGGGTGAATTGTTGACTCCACCAGCGTCGCTCAGCGCGGTGATAGCAGCCTCCGTCAGTTGACTGCCATGTCATGGCCGTCTACTCGAGTCGGGTCCTCTACAGCACGGCACCCGGCTCGCGGACCCCACTTACCGGGTGGTCGGCGCTTCGGGAGGCAGAGCGTCGAGAGCGTCTCGGAGAGCGGCACGGGATGTGATCCCCAGCTTCGGAAACAACCGATAAAGATGTGACGAGACGGTCCGCGGTGACAGGAAGAGTCGCGAGGCGATCTGCGGGTTCGACAGCCCCGTTGCTGCGAGCCTGGCGACCTCGAGCTCTTGTGGCGTGAGTCTGGTGCCGACATTGCCCCGGGAAGCGCGCGTCATTCCCGTGCCGCGAAGCTCAGCCTTCGCCCGGGCCTCCCAGGTCCGGGCCCCGACCCGCTCGAACTGGGCATAGGCAGCGTTCAGCTCCACCCGCGCGTCACGGGTGCGTCCTCGTCTGCGCAGTTCTTCGCCGTACGCCAGATGCGCGCGGCCTACCTCGAAGGGCCAGTGCTCGATGGCCGGGAGCGCGAGCGCCTCCTCGAATCGTCGGACCATGTCGTCGGGTTCCGACGTCATTGCGGTGACTGTCGCCACGCTCAGCGCCCATCGTGGTGACAGGCGGTCGACACCCGCCGCACGCAGCGCGTCGGCGTGCCGCCGCGCCTCCGCACCGCGCCCGGTGCGTAGTGCCGACTCGACGAGGTCCGGTGCGGACCAGAGCGCTTCGGGGTTGAAGGGTGGTAACACGCCGGGCGGGCAGATCGCCGTAGCGTGCTGGAAGGCTGTGTCGAAGTCAGCGGCGCCGATGGCCGCGCGGGCGGCTGCCTGGTGGCCGCAGTTCTCCAACCGCCGTAACCTTCTGGGCTCCGACCAGCTCCAGATGTGCTGACAGTGGACACGGCACGCATCGAGGTCGCCGCGCTGAGCTTCGACCATCGCCGCGATGTAGCGACCGACCTGGCCGAACAGGTGGTAGCCGGTCTCCTCACACAACGCGATGAGCTCGGCGGCAGCGTCGGCCGATGACTGCCACCTGCCGCTGTGCAGGTCGTCCAGAGCGACGAACATGAGCCCCGGCATGCTCGCGCCGACCGCGCCGTCATCGCCGACGATGCGAGAAACAGCCTCACGGCAGCCTGAAAGGCGGTCGAGGTACGAGGCGGCCAGGGCAGTGCGAACGACGATGTCGGCGTCGGTCTGGTCTTCGAGGTGGGAGATCTCGTCATCCAGTCGACGAAGCATGTCGTCCGTGACGGACCCTGGGGCGTAGTGGACGCGGCCCATGGACACTGCTGCCGCGGGCGAATCCTCGGGAAGCGGGCCGAGGATGCCGATCAGGGGCTGCCAATGCTCGTCGCGTCCCGAGTAGTGGCTGGCGAGGGTCAGGGTGAAGAGCGCAGTCTCGAGTTCGCCACGTGGCAGCTCGGAGGGGTCCAGGTTCTCCTCGATCAGCTTCATCAACAACGCGTGGGCGGTATCTGCATCCCCCTCGGTGACGAGCACCAGAAGGGCAGCGGCCGCGGCCGTGGCCAGCGCCTCCGGCGGGTTCCCGTGCATCTCACGCATGATCTCGTGCGAGGTGTCCAGTCGGCCGGCCACCCATGCGGCGATGTACGCCGCTCGGGAGAGGCGGCGTGTTCGGTTCCCCGAGTCTGGAGTCAGTTGGGCGGCGCGACGCAGACGAGCGACGGCACCGGCAGCGTCACCGCGCCGCAGACTGCTCTGCGCCGCGGTCTCGACGACCGAGGCCACCACTTCGTCGGGCACCGTCGTGGCTCGCGCGAGATGGTCACCGCGGCGTTCCGGTTGGTCGAGGAGCGCCTCGGCCAAGCGGTGGTGCGCACTGCGACGCTGTTCTCCTGTGGCGCCGTCGACCACCGCGGACCTGACCAGCGGGTGTCGGAAGCGAATGGCGCGACCGTTCTCGGCGACCTCGAGCAGGTGGTCGCGTTCTGCAGGAGCGAGCCCGTCGAGTGTGCTCGGTCCACCAGCCACTTCGAGGAGCCCGAGGTCGCCGGAGCTCTCGAGTGCCGCGAGCAGGAGTAGGTCGCGGGTTCTCTGCGGTAGTTGCTCGATGCGGGCTGCGTACAGAGCGCGGACATCTCGTCCTTGCCCGCTCGTCCAACACGATCCACGCAGATCCGTGTCCCCGGACACGCTGGTGGCGCCGGCGAACTCGAGTAGAGCGAGTGGGTTGCCCTGAGCTTCTCGTGCCACCGTCTGCAGAACCCGGGGAGGTAGATGATCAAAACTTGTGGAGAGCAACCGCAGTGCGCCCGCGTCGTCGAGAGGCGCGATCGCGAGCTCGGTGAGGCCGATCGACCGGAACACTTCGTCGGTCTCGGTGCGCCAGGCTCCGAGAAGTCCGATTCGGCGGCCCGCGAGCCTTCTGGCGACGAATGACAACGTGGATCGGCTCGCGTCGTCGAGAGCGTGGAGGTCATCGACGACGACCAGGAGTGGTTGTTCCTTCGCGGCCTCGCTGAACAGCACCAGCGCCGCGTTCAGTACGGCGATCCGGTCGGGTGTGGGGCCGGTGCCAAGGCCGATCGCGACCTCGAGGGCCTCTCGCGGGGCATCGGGCAAACCGTTGATCTCGCGAGGGAGCGAGGCCACGAGTTCGTGGAGACCCGAGAAGCTGATGTCCGTTTCATACTCGACGCCACTGCCGCGGATGACCCGCATCTTCTTCGTGAGCGCAAGGTCGGCGGTCGCGTCCAGGAGCGCAGTTTTCCCCACTCCCGGATCTCCGGTGAGGAGGGCTGCGGCTCCATCCGTCGCCGCTCTACCCACGAACTTCGTGAGCTCGGCAAGTTCGCGGTCTCTCCCCACCAGTGCGGTCGGATCGACGCCTACCCTCGCCAATGTTGTCCCGCCTCGTACTCATCGTGGCCCTGATGGTTGGAACAGCAGTACGACCAGCCACGCGGTCGAGAAGAAAGTACCTCACTGACAGCACCCCTTCGACCGATCCGGGACTGTCGGGACAACACACGGCGAGGACCGCGTCTCGATGCGTGCCGTCGCCGACCCGGCCGGGGTTGCCGTGGGATTGGTGCGACACCGCTACGAGACCGACGACGGGTTACGCGCCGCCGTCGGACAACCGGTCGTCGACCACTACGCTCCGGTGATCGGCTCAGTGCCGAATGTGGGCACTCCGGCCCAGGTCGACGCCGCCCGAGACGAGGCGGTGCGGAACATGCGCGAGACGCATCCGACGGGTGGTGAACTACATCCGGCGCACAGTGCTCGATCCGCAGAGACGTCAGCTGGGCAGTGGCGACGGCGATCTGCTCGGTCCCGGTAGCGCGCGGGCCGCCGAGGACGCTGCCGTCGACGAGGAGACGACGGAGAACGTCTCGCCCGAACCGTCGCTGAACTCGCCGTCGATGTAGGTCAGCGCTTCGGGCAACCGCGCCGTGT
>NZ_AJVB01000345.1:0-4107 GCF_000278445.1 Rhodococcus sp. R1101 | reverse complement strand
TGGTCAAGCAGTTCCTCAACGGCACGATGATCGGTCCGATCGGGATGTCGGAGGAGAAGGACGAGGCGACGATGGCGCACGAGCAGGCGCTCGTGGAGGCCGGGCATCATGCCGGTGGGGTCGATGACATCGAAGGGATCGTGCCGCAGATGCAGGCGACTCCGGGTATGCCGGAGCGGCAGGCGGTGGCGCGTCGGCAGCAACGGGTGCGCTCGATCCTGCACACCCTGCCTCCTGCCGCCCAACAGGCCATTGCCGAATCGCTCGACCACAACGGCACACCACACACCTCTCGTGGCTACGCCGACGACGACACCCAGGTCATCCCCGCCTACACCGGAGAGGGGTACGAGCAGCAGGTCCAGAGGTAGCAACAGCCTCATCAGCAGGGGTACAGCGACAGAAGTAGTGCAGCCGCAGGCTGGAGAAGTAGGAGAGCAGATGGGGGCGGGCAGTTCGCTCGTGCGGCCGGTTCACGGCGCACTCACCCAGGCCGGCAACATCGTCGAACTGTTCGTCGACGTCGTGCGGAACACTTTCCGCCGACCGTTCCAGTTTCGGGAATTCATCGAGCAGGCGTGGTTCATCGCCAGCGTGACGATTCTTCCGACCGCGCTCGTCGCGATCCCGTTCGGCGCTGTCGTGTCGTTGCAGACCGGTTCGCTGATCAAGCAGCTCGGCGCCGAATCGTTCACGGGCGCAGCGAGTGTGCTGGCGGTCATCCAGCAGGGCAGTCCGATCGTGACGGCCCTGCTGATCGCCGGCGCCGCCGGATCCGCGGTCACCGCAGACCTCGGATCGCGGACGATCCGCGAGGAGATCGACGCCATGGAGGTGCTGGGCATCAATCCCATCCAGCGTCTCGTCGTCCCGCGAGTACTGGCGATGGTTCTCGTCGCGCTTCTGCTCAACGGCCTCGTCTCCGTGATCGGCATCGCCGGTGGTTACTTCTTCAACGTGGTGCTGCAGGGAGGCACGCCCGGCGCGTACCTCGCGTCCTTCTCGGCCCTCGCACAGCTACCCGACCTCTATGTCGCCGAACTCAAGGCCGCGATCTTCGGGTTGATCGCCGGCGTCGTCGCGTCCTACAAGGGCCTGCACCCCGGTGCGGGGCCGAAAGGCGTGGGGGAGGCCGTGAACCAGACCGTCGTCATCACGTTCCTGCTGCTCTTCTTCGCGAACCTGATCCTGACGATGGTGTACCTGCAGATCGTTCCTGCGAAGGGATCCTGACCAGATGACAGTCTCCAGAGGCCGCGGAGATCTCGTTCTTCTCCGGGGTCGCCGAGCGGTGCGCGCACCGCTGAACGTGCTCGACCGCGCGGGCGATCAGATGTCCTTCTATGCGCGTGCCGTGGCATGGACCCCGCGAACCCTGACCCACTACCGCAAGGAAGTCCTGCGGTTGCTCGCCGAGGTCACTTTCGGCAGCGGTGCACTCGCCGTGATCGGGGGCACCATCGGCGTCATCGCAATGATGTCCGGCTTCACCGGCGTCGTGGTGGGTCTGCAGGGTTACGCCGCGCTCGAACAGCTCGGTTCGTCGGTGCTCACCGGCTTCCTCTCGGCCTACGTCAACACCCGTGAGCTCGCCCCCATCGTCGCGGCGCTCGCGTTGTCGGCGACGGTGGGCTGCGGCTTCACGGCACAGCTCGGCGCCATGAGGATCAGCGAGGAGATCGACGCCCTCGAAGTGATGGCCGTGCCGTCGCTGCCGTTCCTGGTGACCTCCCGGATGATCGCCGGCTTCGTCGCCGTGATCCCGCTGTACATCATCGGTCTCCTCGCCGCCTACCTCGCGACCCGCACGATCAGCACGCTGTTCAACGGCCAGTCGAGCGGCTCGTACGACCATTATTTCTATCTGTTCCTCCCACCCGAGGACGTGCTCTATTCGTTCGCGAAAGTGCTGGTCTTCGCGTTCGTGGTGATTCTCATCCACTGCTACTACGGCTTCCACGCCAGCGGCGGCCCCGCCGGTGTCGGTGTGGCCGTGGGCCGCGCGGTGCGCACCGCGATCGTCACGATCGCCGTTCTCGACTTCTTCCTCAGCCTCGCGATCTGGGGCACGTCGACCACGGTGAGGGTTGCCGGATGAGCGACACGACCACTTCGCCGTTGCGTCGCCGCACCCTGGGCCTCGTCTTCTTCGTGGTGCTGGCGCTGTTCCTCTACGTCACGATTGCGATGTACAACAAGACCTTCACGAAGGTCGTGGAGGTCGATCTCCGCACCGACAGCATCGGAAACGCGCTGCCGCTCAACGCGGACGTGAAGGCGCGCGGTGTGCTCGTCGGTGAGGTCCGCGGAACGAGCGCGGAAGGCGGCGACGTCACCGCGCATCTCGCCCTCGACCCCGACAAGGCCGCCCTGATCCCGGTGAACGCGACCGCCCAGCTGCTGCCGAAGACCCTCTTCGGCGAGCGGTACGTCTCGCTGATCCTGCCCGACGACCCGGACCGCCCCGTCACGAACGGCGACGTGCTGGTGCAGGACACCAGCGAACGCACCGTCGAACTCGGCGACGTGCTCGACGGGCTGCTCCCGCTCCTCGAGGCCGTCCCGCCGCAGGACCTCGCCAACACGCTCGGTGCGCTGGCACAGGGATTGAGCGGTCGCGGTGAGAAGCTGGGACGGACGGTCGACGACCTCGAACGGATCTTCCGCGAGGTGAACGTCGAACTGCCCACCCTGCAGGAGGATCTGCGCGGACTCGCCGACTTCTCACAGACCTACTCCGAGGCCGCACCCGATCTCGTCGAGGCGCTGAACAACCTGCGCACGACGGGCGGCACGGTCGTCGAACAGCAGAACCAGATCCGCACCCTGCTCGCGAGCGCGACGGGAGCGTCGTCGCAGACGGCCGATTTCATCGAGCAGAACTCCCGCTCGATCATCACCCTGTCCGCCGATTCGAAGGAAGCGTTGCAGATCCTCGCACGGTACTCGCCGTCCTTCCCGTGCACCTTCGAAGAATTCGCCGCTGCGAAGCCGGCTGCTGTCGACCTGCTCGGCGTGGACGACCCCTACCCGGGAGTGCGCGCGAACATCCAGTTCACCAATCCCAAGGGTCGCTACCTGCCGAACCAGGACGAGCCACGACTCCTCGACGATCGCGGACCGGCCTGTTACGGCGACGTCACCGCGCCCGGCCGCAAGTTCCCGCAGTATCCGGGCGGCTCGATCAACGACGGTTCCTACCAGGTCCCGTCGCGTAATCCCGGCCCGGCGACCGTCGACTTCTTCCCTGCTCCGGAAGGATCCGGCGTGCCCGACGCGGTCGGCGACATCATCGGCACCTCGAACAATGACGCGACTCCGGTCTCGTACGCCGGTTCGCGTATGGAACAGGACACGCTCGACGTGATCTACGGACAGGCCACCGGCGTCGAACCCGAGGACGTACCGTCCTGGACCACCCGGCTCGGGGCTCCGGCGATCCGCGGTACGGAGGTGAGCTTCCAGTGAGAGGCCTGGCAGCACCCCTGATCAAACTCGTCGTGTTCGCTGTCGTCACCGTCCTCGCGACCGGTGTTCTCGCCGCGACCATCGCGAGTGTCGGAGGTGGTGGCGGAACGAAGTTCCACGCGATCTTCTCCGACGTCACCTCGCTCAACCCGGGCGACGACATCCGGATCGCGGGTGTCCGTGTGGGGCAGGTCGAGGAGATCTCGGTCTTCGACGAACGGCAGGCGCGGGTCACCTTCTCGCTCGAGGAGCGCGACTGGCTCCCGGCCGGTGCCACCGCGACCATCCGGTTCCGCAATCTCGTCGGCCAGCGGTACGTCGCCCTCGCTCAGGGCGAGGGCCGGCAGGGCGAGAAGATCACCGGCGGCGCGACGATCCCGATCGAACGCACCAAACCGGCGGTGAATCTCACGACGCTCTTCGACGGCTTCCGGCCGTTGTTCCAGACCCTGAGCGCCGACGACGTCAACAAGCTCTCGTTCCAGATCGTCCAGGTGTTCCAGGGCGAGGCGGGCACCGTCGACGACCTGGTCCGCAGCACCGCGTCGCTGACGAACACCATCGCCGACAAGGATCGGGTGATCGGTGCGGTGATCGACAATCTCAACACCGTCCTCGCCACGATCGACCAGCGCGACG
>NZ_AJVB01000344.1:0-4121 GCF_000278445.1 Rhodococcus sp. R1101 | reverse complement strand
CGGACAGATAGGTCTCCACCCGCGCCTGCACGCATCCCGAGTGCAGGACCGCCGAGTAGCCGGCGCCCTGCCACGACAGTGACGCCCAGGCGATGCCACCCGCGGTGAGTACACCGGTCACCGATTCCACCCCGGCGTTACCCACGATCGGGTCGGCGGCGCCCGAGGAGACGAGCACGGGCACGTCGAGCGCGGCAGGAAGCGGGGGCGCCGGCAGGCTCGGCCAGGCCGCGCACGCCGTCAGGCCCGTCGCGAGGTCCGCTCCGTACAGCGGGTACAGCGTGGACCAGCTCTTCGCGAGATCGCCCGCGTGGGTCGGGGTCGGCCACCGCTGCCCGTCGCTGCACCGCGCGACGAACTGGCCGTCCGTCGAGAGCGCCGCCTCGGCCGCGCCGACCAGCTCGATGAGCGGCATGACGTCACCGCCCCGCGCCGCTGCGAGGACGTCCGCCACTTCGCGGACGCGGGCCTGCAGATCGGCACGTGGAGTGCCGAGGACTCCCGTCAGGGCGGTGAGGAAGGAGTTGGCCGAGATCGGCGCGAGCTCGCCCGCGGCCGCCTGCTCGTGCAGTTCCTCGATCGCCGCGCGGGGATCGTCTCCGAGCGCGCAGTCGAGGGCGGCGCACCGACGGGCGAAGGCGTCCACGGCGGCCTCGGCGCCACGGGCCTGCGACTCGGCCATGAGCTCCGCGTCCGCGGTGGCCGCGGCGGGGGAGTCGAGGACGAGCCGGCCGACCGCACCGGGATAGGCCGCAGCGTAGGCGAGTGCGACGGCCGCACCGTTCCCCACTCCGAGCAGACCGATCCGGTCCACCCCCCACGCCTGGCGGAGACGCTCGATGTCGTCGGCGGCGTGCGAGGCGCCGAACATCAGTTGCTGAGGCTGCAGATAGTCGGTGCACGAGACGGTCGCCTGACGGCCGAGGTCGGCGACCCGATCGGGTGCATCGCCGGTGCGGCCGAATTGGCCGAGGTCGCCGAGACCGCGGCGATCAGCGGGGAAGATGCAGTCGATCGCGAGCGAGCGGCCGATTCCGCGACGATCCACCGCGACGATCGGACGCATCGCCAGTGCACCGGACATCGGACCGGTCGCCATGCCGGTGAGTGCGCGTGTCGACGCCGTGTCGGCGCCGGTCGTGAGCACCAGGGGAGCGGCGTCGGTGGGAGTGTCCGCCAGGCGCGCACGCATGACGGCCAAGGGGAAGGTGCCCGTCACGGTTCCGGCCACATCGATCGGTGCGACGACCTCCGCGCACTCGAGGACGAGACCCGCAGGACCCGGGGGTGCGTCGAAGGCGGACAGGGTCTCTCCGGTGCAGTCCCGCCAGGCGGGTTCGGTCGACGGCACCGGAAGTTCGGGCACCGTGGCCTCGTCCTGCGAGGGCCGATCCGCGGCGACACCGGGATCGTCTCGTACGACGGCGACGTCGGGACGTATCGACGGGCCTGCTCCGCACGCGGTCGACACCGCGGCAACCGTGATCCACATCGCGGCGATCACTCCCGATCTGCGCATGCGCACAGCCTGCCAGGTTCGGCGACGACGGCGTGCAACCGGTGGTGCACGGCCCGACCGGAAGTATCCTCCCGCAGCGTGACGGCGGGGTGAACGCCGTGTGAAGTAGGTCGCATTCCGGATTCGGGTGAGGATTCGAGCATGATGCGGTCGTACCCTGGGCTGATGCACGAACGTCTCGTCGATCGCAATCCGGTGGTGCCTGCAGACCAGTTGGTGGCGCAGATGGTGCCCCCCCGCGATGTTCGACGAGGTGAGCTTCGAGTCGTACATTCCCGATCCCAACGAACCGAGCCAGGCAGCCGCGGTGACGACCGCCGCGGAGTTCGTCGGCAAGATCGGGAAGATCCGCGGCGGCAAGCGGGGACTGTTCGGTCGCCGCTCCCAGCCGCAGGGTGCCGGGCTCTATCTCGACGGCGGCTTCGGCGTGGGCAAGACCCACCTGCTCGCATCGATCTTCCACAGCGCACCCGCACCCAAGGCCTTCGGCACCTTCGTCGAGCTCACCCACGTGGTCGGTGCCCTCGGGTTCAACAAGGCCGTCGAAGAACTGTCGAACCACAGCGTGCTGTGCATCGACGAGTTCGAGCTCGACGATCCGGGCGACACCATGCTCGTCTCCCGTCTGCTGACCGAACTGTCGGCCCGCGGTGTCTCGATCGTCGCGACCTCCAACACGCTGCCGGGGCAGCTCGGCGAGGGCCGGTTCGCGGCCCAGGACTTCCTTCGCGAGATCAAGAAGCTCGCGTCCATCTTCGAGACGATCCGCGTCGACGGTCCCGATTACCGTCACCGCGACCTGCCGCCCGCGCCCGACCCGGTCGATTCGGCCGAGCTGGTGGAGCGCGCCGACACGATTCCGGGTGCCACGCTCGACGATTTCGACGAACTGTGCGCGCACCTGAGCACCCTGCATCCCTCCCGCTACGGCAAGCTCGTCGAGGGGGTCCCCGCGGTCTTCCTCGAAGGCGTCCACCCCGCGAAGGACCAGTCGGTGGCTCTGCGTCTGGTGGTCCTCGCCGACCGGATGTACGACGCGAGCATTCCGGTGACGGTCTCCGGAGCCAAGCTCGACGAAATCTTCACGCCCGAGATGCTCGCCGGTGGTTACCGCAAGAAGTACCTGCGCGCGACGTCCCGTCTGCTGGCACTGTCCCGCTTCGAGGTCGCCGCGGGCTGATCGGGAACCCGGCGCGCACCCGCTCGCCGGGGTCCCTCGCCGGTTACAGGGTGCGCTGCATGACGAAATCGTCGTGGGTCCGTGCGCCCACCACGAATGTGCGCGTGCCCACCGCCACGAATCCCTGTTTCTCGTAGAAGCGACGGGCGCGCGTGTTCTCCTGATTGACTCCGAGCCACAGTCCGGCCCGCCCGAGCGCACGAGCCCGCGCGACGATCGCCTCCATGAGCGCCGCGGACACTCCGGCGCCGTGATGACCCGGCATCACATACAGCTTGCTGATCTCGATCGCCGGCCGCGCCGTGATCACGGCGTCGATCGCGGGATCCTCGGGGGCGGCGTCCACTGCCATCAGATAACCGACGATCTCGCCGCCCGCGCGCGCCTCGAGGACGATGCGTTCGGGGGACGACAGGTACTCGGCGAACTTTTCCGCACTGAGGGTTCGCTCGATGAACTCGGCGATGTCGTCCTCGGCGGCATCCGGAGGGCAGGCGAGCGGGAAGGTGGCCGCTGCAACCTGGGCGATCGCTTCGGCATCCCAGATTCCCGCCTCGTCGACGGAGACCGCTTCTTCGAGTGGTGGCATGGACATGCACACCAGTGAAGCACCCGGACGACACGATTCGGCACATGCCCCGCAGGACCGATGCGATGCGGAGAAAGGTCCGGATATGGCTGAACCCCAGCCTTGGATGGGGGGTCATGGCTGGGGTTCGACACCATCGGGGGGATGGCACCATCCACGCTACATGAGGGATCCCTCAGGTTCCAGCGGGGGCGGTCACGGTTGCGTCACACGAGTTCGTGCGTGCGACTTGCACGAAATGTCGGTGCGTTGTACCGTCGCGGCTATGAAGCGCGTACTCGTAGTTCACCGCCGTAGCGGGGTCTGATTCGGACCGACCCCTCGCTGCGGGTCGTTGAGCTACGCGTCGGTCCTTCCTTCTCGTGGAAGACCATTACGAACGATGAACGCCTTCACCTCATTTTCCGGATCTGCTCCGATGTTCCCTTTCGGCGCTACGGGCGCCACCGATCCGTTCCTCGCCCGATACGGGCGTGCACTTCCTCGGGGATTGCGCGAGGAAGCCACCGGCATGACCTGGGCGGAGTTCGAATCCGCTTACGGCGGCCGGCCCGGCCCCATCAGGCTCGGTGGCTGGTCGGCAACCGCCCTGGGGGCGGGTCGCAGCGCATTCGAGGCGACCATCGCGATCGGCGATACGATCCACACCGCATCCGCCACGACCTGCGGACCGATCGCCGCGATGACTGCGATGCTGTACGACCTCGGGCTGCACATCGAGATCCTGTCGTTCCATCGGTACGACCTCGGCGAGATGTCCGCGACCTTCCTGCTGTGCCGTTCCGGCGAGCACACGACATGGGTGATGGGCACGGGCGAGACCGGCAACGAGT
>NZ_AJVB01000343.1:0-4125 GCF_000278445.1 Rhodococcus sp. R1101 | reverse complement strand
GCAGCACCGGTCCGCTCGGCCGGCGTCCGGCCCGCACGTCGCACGTGCCGACCTTGCTCTCCTGGATGAGCACGTTGGGGTCCAGCGTGATCCCGATCAGATCGTTGGTCGAGTCGCCGGTCACCATGCCGCCGCCACCCCAGTGGTAGGGCATCCAGATCTGGTGCACGGTGCGGCCTTCGATCTTCAGCGGACGCAATCGCTCGGTCACCAGTACCCGGCCCTCGACCGCCGAGCGGGCGGTGATCACGTGGCACCAGCCCATGTGCTCGAGTCCGCGCTCGGCCGCCAGGGCGGGGGAGACCTCCACGAACATCTCCGGTTGCAGTTCGGCGAGATGTTCGAGATAGCGGCTCATCCCGCCGGCGGTGTGGTGCTCGGTGAGACGACTCGTCGTGAACACGAAGGGGAACACGTCGCTGTGTTCTTCCGGCGGTGAGGGGTTCATCGGATTGTCGTCACGCCGGTACTCCATGCGCGTCGGGTTGGCCTGCTGCGCGTAGAGCGGATTGCGGAACGGCGACTCCACCGGTTCGTAGTGCGTCGGCATCGGACCGTCGACGAGTCCCTGGGGGGCGTAGAGGGCACCCTTGCCGTCGCCCTGCATGATGAACGGATCGATCCCTTCGATCGCCTCGACACCGTCGGCGCCGTCGGGGGAGCGGTAGCTCGGCGGCTTCGTCTTCTCGAAGTCCGGCACGTCCGCGCCGGTCCACTGCTGTGCGTCCTCGTCCCACCACACGTAGGCCTTGCGTTCGCTCCACGGCCTGCCCTCGGGGTCGGCGGATGCCCGGTTGTAGAGGATGCGGCGGTTCATCGGCCACGCCCAGCCCCACTCGGGAGCCACGAACGACTGCTCGTGACGGGACTTGCGACGGTTGGCCTGATTGACGCCGTCGGCATAGACCCCGGTGTAGATCCAGCAGCCTCCGAGCGTGGAGCCGTCGTTCTTCATCTCGGTGAACGACGACAGCGGCCGCCGGGTCGCGACGTCGTAGCCGTTGATCTCCATGAGCACCGCTTCGGCACTCGGCTCGTCGTGCTCACCGTGTACGGGATAGTCCCATGCCAGGTCGAGCAGCGGACGGTCGCGCTCGTCGGTGGACGCGGCCAGACGCTCCCGCATCATGCGGCCGAGGTGGTAGAAGAACCACAGTTCCGAGCGGCAGTCCTCCGGCGGCTCGACGGCCTTCTCCCGCCACTGCAGCATCCGCTGGGTCTGGGTGAAGGTTCCTTCCTTCTCGGCGTAGGAGGCCGCCGGGAACAGGAACACCTCGGTGGCGCACTCCTCGGTCACGATCTCGCCGGTCTCGACCTCCGGGGAGTCCTTCCAGAAGCTCGCGCTCTCGATCTCGAACAGATCGCGCACCACGAGCCAGTCGAGGTTCGCCATCCCGAGCCGCTGGGCGCGCCCGTGAGCGGAGCCGACGGCCGGGTTCTGACCGAGAAGGAAGTAGCCCTTGACCTTTCCGTCGATCATGTCGAGCACCGAACGGTAGGTGCCGTGGTCGCCGGTGATCTTCGGCATGTGGTCGAAGCAGTAGTCGTTGTCGGCGGTCGCCGCGTCGCCCCAGTAGGCCTTGAGCAGGTTCACGGCGTAGGCGTCGGCCTTCGACCAGAAGCCCTTGCTGCCCGGGTTGCGGACGCTGTCGACCCACTCGGTGAACGTGTGGTGCTTGTTCGCATCGGGCATCGGCAGGTAGCCGGGCAACAGGTTGAACAGCGTCGGGATGTCGGTCGAGCCCTGGATGCTGGCGTGACCACGCAGCGCCATGATGCCTCCGCCGGGGCGGCCCATGTTGCCGAGCAACAACTGCAGGATCGCGCCGGTGCGGATGTACTGCACACCGACACTGTGCTGGGTCCAGCCCACGCTGTAGACGAGCGCCGTCGTCCGCTCCCGGCCGGAGTTCTCGGTCCATGCGCGGCAGACGTCGAGGAAGTCCTCCTGCGAGACGCCGCACACCTGCTCGACCACCTCGGGGGTGTAGCGGGCGAAGTGCCGCTTGAGCACCTGGTAGACGCACCGCGGGTGCTGCAGGGTCTCGTCACGCCTCGGGTGGCTCGCCGTCTGCATGCCGTGCGACTCGTTCTGCAGGCCCGCGGCCGTGTCCCGATGCTCGGCGTGTTCCTCGGCGTTGTCGGCCTGCGACGCGTGCAGGTCGCCGGATTCGTCCTCCACGTCGTACTGCCAGCTCGTCGGATCGTAGGTCCGCTTCTCGGGGTCGAAGCCCGAGAAGAGCCCATCGAGGTCGTCGGTGTCCTCGAACTTGTCGCTGACGAGCACCGCGGCGTTCGTGTAGTTGACCACGTACTCGCGGAAGTCCAGCTCGTTGCTCAGGACGTAGTTGACGATGCCTCCGAGGAAGGCGATGTCGCTGCCGACCCGGATCGGCACGTGCTTGTCCGCCACCGCGCTCGTACGGGTGAAGCGCGGGTCGATGTGGATGACGCGGGCACCACGTTTCTGGGCCTCCACGACCCACTGGAAGCCCACCGGGTGGGCTTCGGCCATGTTGGAACCCTGGATGATGATGCAGTCAGCGTTGGCCAGGTCGGCTGTATAGCCGGTGGCGCCGCCGCGCCCGAAGCTGGTCCCCAGACCGGGGACGGTGGCGGAGTGTCATATACGGGCCTGGTTCTCGATCTGGACCGCCCCCATCGCTGTGAACAGCTTCTTGATGAGGTAGTTCTCCTCGTTGTCCAGCGTCGCACCGCCGAGACTGGCGATGCCCATCGTGCGCCGGACACGGCGGCCCTTGTCGTCGAACTCCTGCCACGTCTCGCGACGGGTCTTCAGCACACGATCGACGACCATCTCCATGGCCGTGTCGAGGTCGAGATCTTCCCATTCGGTGCCGTAGGGCCGGCGATAACGGATCTTGGTCTCGCGCAACTCGCTGGTGACGAGATTCTTGCTCGCCGAACCCTTGGGACACAGGCGCCCGCGGTTCACGGGGCTGTCGGAGTCGCCTTCGATCTGGACGATCCGTTCGTCCTTGACGAAGATCTTCTGTCCGCATCCGACAGCGCAGTAGGGACACACGCTGCGCGCGACACGATCGGCGGTGGAGGTGCGCGGTTCGATCTCGTCGGTACGACGGGAACGCGCGGCTCTGCCGCGTCCGAGCAAGTCTTTACCGAGGAACTGGCGCAGGACGGGCCAGGGGAGGGACGTGTCCTTCTCCGCCATCGGTGCTCCTTTCCTGCGCTGTCGTTTCCGAAGCTACCGTCTACCCGCGCTTCGTGCCGGGTAATCCGGATCCCGTGCAGGTGTGTCGGCATGTCCGGCGGTCGTCGGGGTCAGCGCACCCGGATCGCGTGCTCGCCCGCGGGGACCACCTCGCCGATGACCGGATGGCCGGGGAGCTCCCCGACGACCAGGAGACCGCCCGAGGTCTGGGCATCGGCGAGCAACAGCAGTTCGTCGTCGTCCACCTCGGAGTCGACCTCGTCACGGACCCAATCGAGATTGCGACGGCTCCCGCCGGGCACGAATCCCTCCGCGAGCGACTCGCGCGCTCCCGCGACGTACGGCACGGCCGCGGCATCGAGCACGGCGGTCGTGCCACTGGCCCGCATCATCTTCATCAGATGGCCGAGCAGACCGAAACCCGTGATGTCGGTGGCGGCGCGGACACCTGCGGCGTGGGCGAGTTGCGCGGCCTCGCGGTTGAGGGTCGTCATCACCGCTACCGCCTCCTCGAACCGCTCGCCGGTGGCCTTGTGACGGTTGTTGAGGATGCCGAGGCCGAGTGGCTTGGTGAGGGTGAGCGGCAGGCCGGGTGTCGCAGCGTCGTTGCGCAACAGGCGATCCGGATCGCCGAGCCCGGTCACCGCCAGTCCGTACTTCGGTTCGCGGTCGTCGATGCTGTGCCCTCCCGCGAGATGAGCACCCGCCTCGGCGCACGCGTCGGCGCCGCCCCGCATCACCTCGGCTGCGAGTTCGAACGGGATGAGTTCGCGCGGCCAGCCCAGGAGGTTGACCGCGACGATCGGCGTGCCGCCCATCGCGTAGACGTCGGACATGGCATTGGTGGCGGCGATGCGGCCCCAGTCGTAGGCATCGTCGACGACCGGGGTGAAGAAGTCGGCCGTCACGATGACGGCCCGTCCGCTCCCGTC
>NZ_AJVB01000342.1:0-4149 GCF_000278445.1 Rhodococcus sp. R1101 | reverse complement strand
TTACCCGGGGTACGGGGGTCCCGGGCCCGGGCCCGGGGGGGGGTTCCCGGGTCCCCCGGGGGCCCGGGACCCGGGCCGGGGCCGGGGGGTTTCCCGGGATCGGGGTGTCGATCCGGGTGGTGATGCGCCGGATGAGGTCACGAACCGGTGGTGCTGCACGGACGGACTGCGCAGTCGATGTTGCACCTCGCTACACTGGTAGCAATCTGCTACACCGGGAGGTCGTCATGACGTCGTCCACCGACAAGGTCACCCGCTTCGACGCCGAACTCGTCGACAGCGCCATCGCCGAGGGCGGTCGCCAGAACCGCACCGGACGCCAGCAACTCGAATACTGGGCCCGCATCGGCCGCGCGATGACCGCCCACGAGACCGCCTCCCTGCACCGGGTGCACGAGGCGCTGGCCGGGACGCGGGAACCGGAGGATCTCACCGCCGCCGAGGGACGCCTGTTCGACGCGGAGATCGACGCGCGCCTGGCGGACGGTCTGGCCCGCACCGACTACGCCGAGGTGCTCGCCGCACGCGGGGTCACCACGGTGGTGCTCGACGACGAGGGCCGGCTGGTCGAGCAACGTCCCGACGGTAGCCGCCGGGTCCTCGACGACGCATGAGGCGTCTGGATCTGATCGTCGGTCCCAACGGTTCGGGCAAGTCGACGTTCGTCGAGTTGTCCCTCGCTCCCCTGCTGCCGCACAGCGTGTTCGTCAACGCGGATGTGATCGCGCGGCAGCGCTGGCCGGAGCGGGCCGAGGAGATGTCGTACGAGGCGGCGCAACTCGCCGCCGCCGCGCGGGACCGGCTGATGCGGCAGGGCCGGTCGTTCATCGCGGAGACGGTGTTCTCGCATCCGTCGAAGCTGGAGTTGGTCGACCGGGCGCACGAGGCGGGATATGTGGTGGTGCTGCACGTGATGCTGGTGCCCGAGACGATGTCGGTGCTGCGGGTGCAGCATCGGGTGGCCGCCGGGGGGCATGCGGTGCCCGAGGACAAGATCCGGGCGCGTTATCGGCGGTTGTGGCCGCTGGTGGTGGAGGCGGTCGGTCGCGCCGATCAGGCGTCGGTGTACGACACGGCGTCCGGAACTCCGGTGGTGGTGGGGCGGTTCGCGGGTGGGGTGCCGGTGGGTGCGGTGCGCTGGCCGGTGTGGGCGCCGGCGGTGCTCACCGGCCTCGGTT
Source organism: Rhodococcus sp. R1101 (assembly GCF_000278445.1). Classification (NCBI taxonomy): domain Bacteria; kingdom Bacillati; phylum Actinomycetota; class Actinomycetes; order Mycobacteriales; family Nocardiaceae; genus Rhodococcus; species Rhodococcus sp. R1101. Next base: position 2,971 of record NZ_AJVB01000342.1, on the reverse strand, counting down.
GAGATCCCGGCCCGGTGGGCGGATGTGCCACGGTCAGTTCCGGCGGTTCCCGTTGCGGGCGGCGACCGGCACCTCGGCGCGTGCCCAGCGGCGCAGCGCGGCGTCGCTCTCGGTCAGCCGCGCCGACAGCACCGCGATGATCGTCTCGACCGCCCGGGCGCTCACCATCTCGTGGTGAGCGCAGTCGAGGCGGTACTGGTGGATCTCCCCCGCGATCACGTTGTGCCAGGCTGCCACCGCCGGGATCGGGGCGTCCGAGCGGGCCGCGGTGAAGAACAATGCGTCCCCGTCGAAGGTGTCCGGTTCGTGCCGGCGCGCGGCGCGCGCGGTGTCGGTGGACCCGGCGTGCAGGCGTTCGAGGTGGGCGGCGGTCAGGCCGGTGCCGCCACCGAACGCCTCGTCGAGGACTGCGGCGGCGTGCTCGAAGCTCGGTTCGTCGTCGTCGACGGGAAACCCGAGATCGCGCAGCATGTCGCGGGTGCCGACGGCCGGGGACGCCCCGACGACCAGGTGGCTGTCGAGCAGCGCGAGGGTGTCGACGATCTCCCCGGCGCGGCGCAGTTCGACGGCCACGGTGTGCGCGACCACCCCGCCGAGGGACCAGCCGAGCAGGTGATACGGCCCGTGCGGCTGTACCCGCCGGATCTCCCGCACGTAGTGGCGGGCGAGCGCGGTGATGGTGTCGTGCCGTGGGCCGCCGGACAGGGCCGGCAATTGCAGTCCGTAGACGGGCCGGTCGTCGAGGCGGTGCGCGAGGGTGCTGTACGGCCAGGCCAGCCCCGCGGCGGGATGGATGCAGAACAGTGCCGTGCCGGTGCCGGGGCGCAGCGGGACGAGCACCCGGAACGCCTCGTCGATTCCGTTGCTCGCCTCGAGGTCGCCGCTGCTCAGGTGCGCGGCGAGCTCCGCCGGGGTGGGGTGGGTGAAGATCGACGCGATCGGCACCCGGCGGCCGAGTCGTTCCCCGAGAGCGGGCAGCAACCGGGTCGCCAGTAGCGAGGTGCCGCCGCGCTCGAAGAAGTCGTCGTCGACCCCGGCCCGGTCGAGACCGAGATGTTCGGCGAACAGGTCGGTGAGGAGCTTTTCGAGGTCGGTGCGCGGGGCCCGGTAGTCCCCGGCCGGGGCGGTGAACTCCGGGGCGGGCAGCGCGGCCCGGTCGAGTTTGCCGGCCGGGGTGAGCGGGATGTCGTCGAGCACGGTGATCACCGCCGGCACCATGTGCGGCGGAAGATGCTGCGCGACGTACGTTTTCACTTCGGCGGCGGTGACCTCGGCATTCGGGGCGAGGCGGATGTAGGACACCGGCAGGGCCTGCCCGGACGGGGCGGTGTGGCCGAGGGTGTGGGCGAAGACCACCTGCGGGTGCGCGGTCAGCGCCGTGTCGATCTCGCCGAGTTCGACACGGAACCCGCGGATCTTGACCTGGAAGTCGGTGCGGCCGACGTAGTCGAGGCGATGATCGGTGGTCCACCGCACCAGATCGCCGGTGCGGTACATCCGCTCCCCCGCGGCGGTGGGGTCGGGCACGAACCGGGCAGCGGTCAGCGCGGGCCGCGCGTGATAGCCGCGGGCCAGGCCGGGTCCGGCGACGTACAGTTCCCCGGCCACCCCGACGGGGACGGGCTGGAGCCGTCCGTCGAGCACCAGGGCGCGGAAGCCGCGGCTGGGGGTGCCGATGGTGACCGGTTCCCCGGCCGTCAGGGGGTCGCCGAGGGAGGTCATGATGGTCGCCTCGGTGGGTCCGTAGGCGTCGATCATGCGGCGCGAGTGGGCCCAGCGCGCCACCAGCTCCGGGGGGAGCGCTTCGCCGGCGACGAGCAGGGTGTGCAGCTCGGGGACGGTGTCCGGGTCGAGGGAGGCCAACGCGGTGGGGGTGATGAACGCGTGGCTGACCCGCTGCGCGCGCAGCACCGCGGCCAGGTCGTCGCCGCCGTAGACGTGTGGTGGCACGACCACCAGGGTCGCGGCCGCGCTCAGCGCCATCATCTGCTCGAAGATCGACGCGTCGAAGCTCGGCGACGCCAGATGCGACACCCGTGCCGCGGCGGTGACCTGCAGCCGGTCGCGTTCCTCCCGGGCCAGGGAGGCCAGGCCGCGGTGGGTGACCGTCACGCCCTTGGGGCGGCCGGTGGAGCCGGAGGTGTAGATCAGGTAGGCGGGATGATCCGGGTGCAGCACCGCGGGCCGGTCCGCGTGGTCGATCGGTGCGACCGGCCCCGAGATGAGGTCGAGGTCGTCGAGGACGAGCCAGTCCACCTCGTCGGGCAGGGCGTCGCGGTGCGCGGCGACGGTGATGCCGATGCGCGCGGCGCTGTCGCCGAGCATGAATGCGATGCGGTCGGCCGGATAGGTGGGATCGACCGGCACGAACGCCGCGCCGCTGCGCACCGTGGCCCACACCGCGGTGACCGAGTCGAGTGAGCGCGGGACCGCCAGGGCGATCATCTGTTCGGGTCCGGCGCCGCGGTCGAGCAGGCGCCGCGCGAGCCGGGTGGCGCGGGCGTCGAGTTCGCGGTAGGTGACCTGCCGGTCGCCGTCGACGACTGCGACGGCGTCCGGGGCGGCGGCGACGGCGGTGTCGAGCAGTTGCGGCCACAGCACCGCCGGTTCCGGCTCCGGCCCGATCGCGGGTACCAGCGCGGTGTGTTCGGTGGTGGTGAGCAGGTCGAGGTCTCCGACGGGGCGGTGCGGGTCGGCGGCGATCGCGTGCAACAGCCGGCCGAAGCGGTCGGCGAAGCCGCGCACCGTCTCGGCGTCGAACAGGTCGGTGGCGTAGACGAAGGCGGCGTCGAGCCCGCCCGTGGTGTTCTGCCCGATCAGCAGTTCGAGGTCGAAGTTGCACACCACCGGATCGAGCGTGACGCCGTGCACGCTCAGGTGCGGCAGTTCCACCGCGGGCAGTTCGGCGGTGTGGAATTCGAGGGAGACCTGGAACAGCGGCGAGTGCGCGGTCGAGCGGGTCGGGGCGAGG